>JAJBAY010000081.1 GCA_020532515.1 Candidatus Cloacimonadota bacterium
GGCTTTGAACATGAGCCCGAATCCAACTATAAAACCTGTGAAAGATTGGAAAATGTAGTCCCCACGAAAAATTGAAGTCCTTGCGGGACAGCTATATAACTACTCAAAGTGGTAAAGTTGGGTTGAGCCCTCGAGTCAACTCGAGTCCAAAGCATGTTAAAAGCAAATTGAACGCCCCAGCAGAAATAGGGGAGTGCATGCGGTAAAAAACCCTAAAATCTCCCAAGCCCCATCAGGACCCCCGTTGTACTTGCGCGTCTTTTGCTAAAAAAATCCTGATACCGCATCATCAGACACCGCATCAGGAATATGGATCATTAATTGACGCATATACACGATAATGCGCTAATCATATATGCTTACATTTTAAAAGAGAGACCCAGCTTTCCGCCATTAAAAGCGTTGCCACCACCGAGTTCGAGGTTCACGCCTATCTTGTCATTGAAGTAGTATCGTCCACCTATCTGTGCACCCAAGCCCAAACCGGAGTCATGGTCGCCGTGGTAATTTTTTGGAGAGTTCCAGGAAAAATAACCAACATTCAGGCCGGCATAAAAGTCCCAATTTCTAGGGATATTCAGGATGTGACTAAAATGATAGTTCACGTTGCCGGATACACCTACCACAGAATGATTGTAACGATGGTTGTCATGATCTTTCCAATCGTCATCGTAAGACCGGTAGGATAATTCTGCGCCCATGGTGACGTCTTTGTGAATACCATAATCAAATCCCACATAAACTGTTATTCCCCAAGAGGATAGGCCTACGCCGGCATTGATTTGTGCCTGGCTTTTGGCCAAGGGGTTTTGTGCGAATATCGCGACTACAGCGATAAATAATGCTAAGCTTATTAGTGTCTTTTTCATTGATTTTTCCTTGTTTTTGTTGTTTTTTAGGTCGGAATGTGCAGATATGCTCATCGCCCAATTGCCCGTCCTCCGTGCAGGTATCATTACAAGAGGAGCCAAGGCGAAGGATTGATCAATAGACACTGTCCGCTGACGTATATGCTTAAAATAGCATTGTTTTACTGATAGGGATTGTAAGATATTATGATACCACTATAAGTAAATATAACTGATTCCGAATGTTAGGCAAGTTTTATCTTGCGATTTTCTCAACATCGCGATAAATAGATGCTCAGGGCAAGTTTTGCAGCCCATACAGCCACTCTCCTGTGAGAACATGGGCTTGCTGATGGAGCTTCAAAGCGGATGATGGGAAAAGATTTAGATTATGCCCAAGATCCGAGGACACCGAAAAGACTTGTAGGGGCGAACTTTAGTTTCGTCCCTACGATAAATGACTTTTAAATCCAATAAATCCGCCCGATCCACCCGATCCGCGTTCTATTCTCACAGTCTGCCTGAAAGCACTTACAGAAACTTGTTGACAGGCTCCCGCAATCCTTAAGCTTTGGCTCTAAAGTTCTTTTGAGCTCGCAGCCACACCAGAGCCCAAGCAGAACTGTAAGCTTTTTAGGAGATTATATGCGACTGATCTTGATCATTATAGCTTTATTGGGGCTCAGTATTTTGAGGGCTGATATAGCTTACAATCCCGGAGATTTCTGGCAAGACGGCTTTTGCGTACAGCGTACGGCTAAGACCCCACCCGCTGGCAGTAAGAGCATCGAAGCTCAGCTTGAAAACAAATGGGAGAGCCTGCCTTTGGTGGATTTCCCCGAGGCTTTTTGGACCTGGAACAAGATGCGGAGGACCGAATACTTGGAGACATTTCGGCAAATGCTGAGCGGCAAAGAGCATGGTGCCCCCAAGCTTTCCGGCCCGCATAACGGTATGGTGGCCACCTGGGGCATGGCGCGTAGCGATTCTCATTTCAAGCTGAACAACGCGGTCAAAGGCTGTGGATTCTTGCCCAAAGCCGAAAAGCTGGCAGAGATCACAGAGCTCTTGCAGGAGAGTATCGATAGCGACATGCTCACCAAGCTGAACATCCTGGACAGCCTCTATCAGAGCGCGGAAGAGGTCTTTAGCCCGAATCAACTGGTCTCGCTGGAGCTGTATTCCGAGCCCGGTTATAATACCCAGACTTTTATCAATCAAATGCTGAATCCTGCCTGCGTAACGGTGTTTTTGGATATTCCCACCTTCAAGGTCAAGCAGATTGCGCGCCTCCTGGATCCTCTGGACCCCGGTCTCAGCGCTTATGAGAAGGCTGTGGTGCGCTATGTAAACCTCGTGCACAGCTTCTTCCATGGCGATTTCCCCCGGGATTATATCACCGTAATCTATTACAATATCGAAATCTACGATAGCTCTCCTGGCCGCAAAGATGCCAGAGGCACCAAGATCACTCCCTGATCGCAAAGGAAATAGATGAAGAACCTCTTACAAATCGACATTAAACACCTGTATTATAAGAATAAAACCCTGGCCAGGGATATCAAGCTTCAGGTGGGCCACAAAGAACGGATCCTGATCGTGGGCGCCACCGGCACGGGTAAAAGCTCGCTGCTGAATACTTTGAATATGATGAATCAGAGCTATGAAGGGGAGATTCTATTCGGAGGCCGGCCTCTAAATACTTACCACCCCCATGAGCTTCGCACTCGCATTTCCATGGTGATGCAGGAGACTTATCTGGGAGAGGGGACTGTGCAGGATGCACTGGATGAACCGCTTGCTTACTGCGCCCAGAAAGATGTGGATCATACTGACCGCAAAGAGCGCATCTATCAGCTCTTAGAGGATTTCAAGCTCTCCCCGGAGTATCTGGGGCAAAAGAACAGTCAGCTCTCTGGAGGAGAAAAACAGCGTATTGGTCTGATCCGCACCCTGCTGCTACGGCCAGATATTCTGCTGCTGGATGAGATCACCTCCGCTCTGGATCAAAAGACCTCGGGCATCATCTCAGATAGCATCTTTGGCACCTATCCCGGCACGGTGATCGCGATCTCGCATGATCCTTTGTGGCAAGAGCGCTGGAATCGTACCTGGCGCTTTGAAGGTGGGAAATTGATCGATAACGGTGGGGTAAAATAATGGATATCAGCTATTTGGGAGTGGCCCTTGGCCTGGTTTTACTGCTCTATCCCTTTCTGATCTTTGCGCATTTGAAGATCAAGCTCAGCCGCCAGCTCTTCATCTCCATCAGCCGCATGATCCTGCAGCTCAGCCTCGTGGGCATCTGGCTGGAATTCATTTTCAACCAAAAGCTCTGGTGGCTTACCCTGCTTTGGATGCTGGTGATGGTCAGTACGGCGATTTTTACCATCAAAGGCCGCCTGAAGTTTCAACGCAAGATCCTGCTGCCGGTGATTTCAACAGCCCTTTTCACCAGTGGGATCATCGTGATGCCCTGGGTCTTGATTATGATCGTGAAACCGCAGCCGCTCTATGACCCCATGTACGTCATTCCCATTTATGGCATGATCTTAGGCAATAGCATGAATAGCTGCGCGCTGGTTTTGGAGCGTTTTGAGAATGGTCTGGCCGATAACTGGCAGGCGTATTTTACCCGCATCTCTCTGGGTGCCAATCTCTGGGAAGCAGTCTTGCCTCCGTTCCGGAAAGCCCTGCATTCTGCTCTGCTCCCACAACTCTTGAATACCGCCTCCATGGGCCTTGTCAGCCTGCCGGGGATGATGACAGGACAGATCCTGGGAGGCGCCAGCCCTCTGGTAGCCATCAAATATCAGATGATGATCATGTTTGCGATCTTCTCTGCCGCCTCGATCACGGATTATGTAGCTATCCGGCTCTATATCCTGAAACGCTTTGACAAATACTACCTGCCCAAAGGTGGAAGATGAGAGCCAATGCCCTGATATTGATGAGAATAAAGGAAGCTATTTAGATGCTGTATCTCGCCCTCAGCGTGCTCTGCTCTGTAATCATTGCAAACTTCCTGATGGTCGTAGGTCGGAAGGGTGGCCTAAGTATGCTGCCTATCTTTTTGGGGAATTACTTTGTGGCCTCCATCAGTGGAGCTCTCACCATGAAAAGCGCAGCGGCTGCAGTTACTGGCTTTGATCTGGGCTTTGGCCTCATTATCGGAGCATTCTTTTTAGGAGGCTTCTGGATCTATCAGAAGAGCATCGTGGCCAATGGCTTATCCCTCTCGGTGGGGGCGATGCGCATTTCCATGATCCTGCCCATCCTCATCTCGCTGATCTTTTTTGGTGAGCAACTGGGTCCCCTCAATCTGCTGGGGATTATCCTGGGAATCGCCGCCTTTAGCTTTGGTGCGGATCCCAAAGCCTTGCGCAACTTCCTGTGGATCATAGCCTTGTTTGCTGTCTCAGGTCTCAGCGATGCCAGCATGAAGATCTTCAAAGAGCTGGGCAGCGGCAATGAGGATCTCTTTGTCTATCTCATCTTCAGCTCAGCATTTATCTATACTTTGATTGCGATCTTGGTCTCACGCCTGCGCTTTAACCCCAAATATATCCTTTACGGTTTTGTTTTGGGGCTGCCCAATCGCTATTCCACCGTATTCTTCCTGAAATCTTTGGACAGTATTCCCGCGGCGATAGCCTATCCCCTGCTGGCCGTTTCCATAGTAATCATGAGCATCATCAGCGATATTCTGTTTTGGAAGAAGCGTCCGGTGGGCAAAGATTATATCCTCTGGCTGCTGCTGATTTTGAGCCTGATCCTGCTGAATATTTAGAAGACACAGAGGCCATATTGAAGCCTAAAAGAATGGGGAAAACCTGATATCCAGGCTTTCCCCAAGGAACTATTTATCTTATAGCTGGCAGCGCTCTTACAAGGCTGAGGTCACCGAACCATTACAGAACGGGATTGCCCTAAAGCAGCGCAGTATAGATCAATTACCGAAGATACCCAGCATTACACCTGCTGCTACGGCTGAACCAACCACTCCGGCTACGTTTGGACCCATGGCATGCATCAAGAGATAGTTTGACTTATCATATTGCTGCCCCACCACTTGCACCACACGTGCAGAGGCCGGCACTGCCGATACACCTGCCGCACCGATCAAGGGATTGATCTTGTTTTTGGAGAAGAGATTCATGACCTTGGCGAAGAACACTCCGGCGGCGGTTGCCACGCAGAATGATGCCGCTCCCAAGATGAAAATCTTGATCGTGGAAGCCGTAAGGAAAACATCCGCCGTGGTTTTGGCGCCCACGGTGAGCCCGATCAACACGGTAACGATATCGATCAAGGTGGTTCTAGCCGTACCGGCCAGGCGTTCTGTAACCCCGCTTTCCTTGAGCAGATTGCCCAAAAACAGCATGGCCAAAAGCATCACTGAGCCCGGTGCGATAAAAGAAGTTACGATGAAGGCGATTACTGGGAAGAAGACTTTTTCCTTCTTGGAGACCACGCGCATGGCCTTCATCTTGATTACTCGCTCTTTCTTGGTGGTGAGCAGCTTCATAATCGGCGGTTGAATCACCGGTACCAGCGCCATATATGAGTAGGCTGCGAGGGCTATGGAGCCCAAGAGGTGGGGAGCCAGTTTGGAGGCCAGGAAGATAGAAGTGGGGCCATCTGCGCCACCGATGATACCGATGGAGGCAGCTTCCATGATATTGAATCCCAAAAGCAGGGAGCCCATGAAAGTGGCGAAAATGCCAAATTGTGCGGCAGCACCCAAAAGGATCAGCCGTGGATTGGCGATCAAGGCCGAAAAGTCCGTCATTGCTCCTACACCCAGGAAGATCAAAGAGGGGTAAATTCCCTTGTTTACTCCAAAATACAGGTAGGAGAGCACTGAGCCTTCTGAGGCCACTCCCATGCCTTGAGCTGCTACGCCGGGGATATTTCCCACGATCATGCCAAAGCCAATCGGGACCAAAAGCAGGGGTTCAAATTCTTTGCTGATACCCAGATAGACAAAGAACGCTCCCGCCGCCATCATTACTAAATAAGTCCAGTGAATATTCAGGAAGCCGGTAGTCTGGATGAATTGCATGAGTTCTTGCATGCTTTAGTCCTCCAACTCGATCAAAGGATCACCTTCCTGAACGATATCTCCTCTGCTTATATAGATCTTCTTCACTTTCCCTTTGGATTCAAAATGGATATCGCTCTCCATCTTCATCGCTTCCAAAATGAGTGCCACGTCGCCTTCGTGAACAGCTTGCCCTACTTTGACCGCCACATCGATGATAGCACCCGGAAGGGGAGCTCTCAGGATCTTATCACCGCTATGTTCAACGGGCGCTGCAGTAGGCGGAGCCATCGGGATGTTCTGCTGTTTAGGGGCTTTTCGGGGCTGTTTTTGAGGCTCTTTTTGTTCAAGCCCTTCCAGGATGATCAGGACATCGCCTTCCTGTACCAAAGAGCGTTCTTTGACTAAGATTTTGGCAATTTTAGCATCATCCGGAGAGGCTATTTCGGATTCCATCTTCATGGCTTCGATGATCAATATAGCCTGCCCTTTTTTTACCAGATCGCCTTCTCGGACGGGTATGGAGATTATCACACCAGGAAGCGGAGCCCGTACTTCTCCAGAGCTCAAATCTACCCCACTGGACAAAGACGGAGCCGTTGGTGTGTCTTTCTCATGTCTTTCGAGCTTGGGCGCTTCAGTGGCACGATCTTGCTCGATCTGGATCATATAATCATGTCCATTTATGTTGATTTTGGCATGGGAGCTGCTGTATTCCAGGACGCTGGCTTCATAACGCTCCCCATTGATGATCAATTTATAGGTCTTCATTATTTACTCCTTAAGGGCTTCATTTCAGTATTTGGCATGGAAAGAATGGCACTGGCCCGCCATTGATTGAGGGGAGTTCTTTGAAATGTAAGCACCATTTTGCGGCGTCTTTCCACTTCCCTTTCATGCAGGTGCAGTGCTGTGATTGCTGCCACTATCACATTTTGGCTCAGATCTTTGGGAGCGCTTTTCACTTGTCCATCGCTGGAGAGGCTGATGATCCTCGCTTGTTTTTTATCTCGGTTCAGATGCACCAATTGGCTGATGATAATACTGGTCAGCACCAGCGCGATAAAGACCACCAGCATGCCTACCAGGGTCACAGATGAACCATAGAGCATGATGTGATCCAAGAAATCATCGTTAGCATGCTTCATGGTTTCCAGATCTATACCCAGAGCCTGAATCGACATATCATCCCAGGATTGATCCAGGGGATCGGTATTGCCCAGCATAGCTTTGAGCTTTTTGATGGGGACGCTTAAGGTGGTGGCGATTTCAGACACTGTGCTGAGTTCGTTGAAGCCGTATTGAAGTTTTTGCCGAGCCAACAGGGCCCGGTAGGGAGTGATCTCCAGCTTCCTCAGCGTCATTGTATCCAGGACCTGATTGGCTGGCTCCAGTCCCAAAGCGCCTTTCCAACGGGGAATATCCTCAATACCCAGTTTCTCAGCCACATATAGCAGGGTATTGCTATCCGTAAAATCGTATTCAGACTTGATTTCCCTTTCACGTACCAGAGTAAGTGAATCCAGGATCGCCTGAGCCCTTAGTGCTCCATTTTCTGGAGCTATTGCTGCTTCATTTTTTTCCTGGCCCAGAAGCAGCAAGGGGATAATAAGGAGGGCAAGACAAAGTATCTTTCGCATTATCTTACCTTTACAAGGGGATGTTGCCGTGTTTGCGGGGAGGAATGCTGTCTTTCTTGTTGGCCAGCATTTCCAGAGCCCGGATCAGGCGGAAACGGGTTAAAGCGGGTTCGATAATATCATCCACAAAACCACGCTCGGCAGCGCGGTAGGGGTTAGAAAATTCTTCCCGGTATTCGTTTTCACGATCTTTGAGCACCTGTTTGGGATTGTCGCTTTCCTGAGCTTCTTTGCGGAAGATCACTTCCACCGCACCCAGGGATCCCATTACTGCAATCTCAGCAGTAGGCCAGGCATAGACAAGGTCTGCTCTCATATGACGGCTGTTCATCACACAATAAGCGCCGCCATAGGCTTTCCGCAGAATCACCGTGATCTTGGGTACAGTAGCCTCGGCAAAGGCATACAAGAGCTTGGCGCCGTTGCGGATGATGCCGTTGTGTTCTTGATTGGTGCCAGGCAGAAATCCGGGGACGTCTTCCAGCACTACCAGCGGGATATTGAAGGCATCGCAAAAGCGCACAAATCGTGCCGCTTTGGTGGAAGCATCGATATCCAGCACACCTGCCAGAAACCTGGGTTGATTTGCCACCACACCCACAGAATGGCCATTAAGCCTGCCAAAACCAACCACGATGTTTTGAGCGAAATTGCGCATCACCTGCAAAAACTCTCCATCATCCACGATTGGATGGATTACATCCAGGATATCATAGGGCTTATTCGGGTTTTCAGGAATAACGTCGTTTAGCTCTGTGCAAGCGCGGGTTACGGGGTCAGGGCTGGGGCAGACCGGAGGGTCTTCCATATTGTTGCTGGGCAGGTAGGAGAGCAGCTTTTTGATCAGCAGCATAGTCTCTTCTTCGCTTTCAGTCAGAAAATGTGCTACTCCGCTTTTGGTGGCATGAATTTTGGCGCCACCCAGTTGCTCGATGGTCACGTCTTCATTGAGCACGGTTTTTAGCACTTTGGGTCCGGTTACAAACATATAGCTATTGTTTCTTTCCATCACTACAAAGTCTGTAATGGCAGGGGAATACACTGCTCCACCGGCGCAAGGTCCCAAGATCGCTGAAATCTGCGGGATCACCCCGCTGGACATCACATTCCGCCAAAAGATTTCCGCATAACCGGCCAGCGCATCCACGCCTTCCTGAATGCGGGCTCCGCCAGAATCATTGATTCCGATCACGGGACGGCCGTTTTTCAGCGCCATATCCATGATCTTGCAGATTTTCTCCGCGTAAGTCTTGGACAGCGAGCCGCCAAAGACGGTAAAATCCTGGGAAAAGATGTAAACCACCCGCCCATTGATGGTGGCGGAGCCTGTAACCACGCCATCCCCATCATAAACTGTTTCTTCCATGCCAAAATTATGGCATTGATGCCTCACAAAGAGGTCAAATTCTTCAAAGCTATCAGCATCCACCAAGAGCTCAATGCGCTCTCTGGCAGTCAGCTTGCCTTTGGCATGCTGTGCACTGATGCGTTTCTCACCACCGCCCAATAGGGCTTTCCCACGGCGTACTCTCAGTTTGTCGAGAGGTTTGATCGTATCCATGCTTTTTCTATCCTTATTTTTATTTTTATAGTAATCTCATTTATATGCCAGTTTTTCCAAATAGCAAATTCAGTAAAGGGAAATCTTTGCCTGAGAACTGCTTCCTCTCTTTATTAGTGCACAAAGCTGTCTCATCTAAAGAGAATCCTGGCTATCAGAGCTCAAGCGACTTCAAAGTGGCCTCAGTTTGATAGGCTCAGGGGCTGTGAACTTCAGCATCTCTTTGCCATACCCCGTTCGCTATCGTGGAGATGACGTGGAGATAGCAGGAATAAATCCTCTGATCTCCACGATATCTACACTACATATTAGGCGGGAAGGACTCGGTAAGCCCTGAACCGGGCCTACCGGCAGTAGAGGATTGGATGCGTCTCGCGTCCAGTAAGGCCGAAGGTCTTAGAGAAAGTAGCTCCCTATCTCAAAAAGAGCAGGTTCCGTGCTCATGCAGGCGGGGACGCTGCAATCGTGTACTGTCCAATTCGAGCTCTGCAGAAATACTTGCTGGATTGGATGCGTCTCGCGTCCAGTAAGACCACAGGCCTTTACAAAAGAAAGCAGTTCTCATTCGACGCGAGACGCATCGAATCCTCAACCTTTCTCGACGCGAGACGCATCGAATATAAGGAGTCACCCAAAGCTTCAAACTTGGCTCACTTGGACAAATGGGGATAACGCTTTATGTGGTGGTGATATATGAGGGACTATGTTTGGACTTGGACATTTGGATTTTGGACGTTTCTGGACG
>JAJBAY010000004.1 GCA_020532515.1 Candidatus Cloacimonadota bacterium
ACGGGAGTTCTATCTGATTACTATGTGTAGTCACAAAGATTATCAGGAGCCGTGTACGAGGCCCGTACGCACGGTTCTGTGAGAGGGATGATGTTAGGATCGCTTCCTAACATCTCCCTACTCGATTCTTGAAAAGACCTTTGCAGACATCACACCTCAAGGTGGCGGCTGTGTTTTTATCTGAAGATAGCCTGAAATAATTAAGACTGGTCTAAACTACACTCAAAATACCAGTTTGATACTCTAACTATTGTCTGAAAAGCAGATATACACCGCAGAAATCGTTTTCAGCACAGCGATCATAGCTGCCAGCAAATCCCTTTAGAATATTTTACTTGACGATATAATGCCTCTGAATATGGTTCAACCCAATACTATATTTAACGCAATGTAAAGGAGTTGAATGATGAAAAGATTTCGCACTATCATCTTTGTAATGTGTATGAGCTTGCTGGCCGGACAGCTTTTTGCTGGTGGCTTTGCTTTGACTGGAGTGGACTCGCGTTCCACCTCCATGGCTGGTGCCTTTAGAGGCCTCGCCGATGACCCTTCCGCGATGTATTGGAATCCCGCTGGCTTAGGTTTTATGAATGAGAATTCCATTTCTTTGGGAGGAACTTTCATCCTGCCGACTGTCAAATGGGACCCTACAGGAACCGCAGTGGTAGCTAATCCAGGGTACAGTGCCAAGGAATATAAAGCAAACAAGAAATTAACCATGTTTCCCAGCGTTTTTGCGACCATGGCTGCTTCGCCACGTTTGAAATATGGCCTGGCTTTTTATGTACCTTATGGCTTGGGCACCACTTGGGATGCTTACAAGCTCTACAGCCCTCCCCTTACTTTTGTTGCCGGTTTTCCGGAAGATGAGATGAAGAGCAGCATTGCGGTAATGGATCTACACCCCACTGTGGCCTATCAAATAATGCCAAACCTCTCTGTGGGCGCAGGTCTGAGCTTGATGTACGGTATGATCGATATCGATCAGATCAAATTCCCCGATCCCACTAAACCCTATATTCCCATTACTTCAGAGCTTTCTGGCACTGGCATCGGTTTTGGGGGAAATTTGGGTATGCTTTACAAAGCTACAGAGTGCCTGAGCATAGGTCTGTCTGGCAAATTGCCGGCAGGAATACCCTTAAAGGGCGATGCTTCAGTATATCTTTGGACTCCACGTAATGTCGATGCTACTGGCAACGAACTCGCTCCAGAAATGAAGCTCGGTGAAAAATCTGATATCGAAGCCACCCTGAATATTCCCGCCGAACTCGCAATTGGCTTTGCCTATAAGGTATCTCCCATTTGGACCGTGAGCCTGGATTATGCTTATACCATGTGGGACCGCCTGGAAACAGTAACGGTAACCATGGACAAGCCCATAGTTATTACACCTGCCTTGTCCGTCAGCGAAAGTAAGCTGATCCTGAATTGGGAAAATACCTCTCGCATCAGCCTGGGTACAGAGTATGATCTGGGCCGCTGCAAGCTCAGAGCCGGTTTCTTCTTCGATCAAACCCCGATTCCGGAAGCTACTCAGATTCCCACCATCTCAGATGTGGGCAACAAATACAGCATGAATATGGGCTGGGGACGTGAGTTTGGCCAGTTCGGCGTGAATGCCAATGCGCAATACATTATGTTCGACAAGAGAGATATTGCTGATTCCGGCCAGACCGCAAATAACATGGCTGGCAGCTACCATTCCCAATCCCTTTCTGGCAATATCGGTTTGAACTATAAATTCTGATTCTGAGACTGGAAAATAGTCCAGATTTAGTCATTCAAGGCGGAGTAATGAATCTCCGCCTTGTTTTATATACGCGTATGAAAGATGCTTTGGGCAGTTTGTGAGCCTAAACAGATCAGCCAATTTGAGCACAACGATTCTGATCTTGAACGAAGCCATCCAGCCCTGAATCCGGCTATTTTTATTAAATATACTTAAATCGTTAATCATATCCATTTCAGCTTACTAGAAGCCTGCTCCTAATTATTTGGGTTTCATTCGCAGCTTTACAAGCTACAGCTTCTATAAGCTCTTAGAGAATATTCGCTATTTGCAGTGCATATCTTCTTGTCTTTTCGAGGCTTGACAGAAAAGGCGCTTAGATATTTCCTTACTTTTGAGCCTGTGAAGAGCTCAAGATAATAGCCAAGCCTCTGATGGACATAAAGAAAGAGTTTTTTGTGGATAAGTGGTGGATAAGAACGAACAATGGCTTTTAAATATAGTTACTAAGGCACAGTTAAGGTTATATATAGCATACGATTGGAATTGCTCAACCTGACTGTTAATGGCTTTGTAGCTGATGTGGATAATATTTATTTTAAAGGATAAACATATGGATCAAGATATTTGGCAAAACATACTGGATAAACTCGAAGAAAATATCAATGAACAAAGTTTTAAGACCTGGTTTTATGAGACCAGGCTGGTAGATATGTCAGACAGACAGTTACTCATCCGGGTGCCTACTCAATTTAGTGCAAATTATTTGAATCAAAATTATAAGGAAGTTCTCTCGGAGATCTCCTTCACTCTTTATGCCCGGAAATATGACATCCAGTTCATCACCCATCCTTATAAAGCTGAAAACAATAAGGGTGATATTCCGGATTATAGCGAGAAAAAGGTGAGCCTTAATGCCCGGCTGAACGACCGTTACAACTTTGAAGAATTTGTGGTGGGACACAATAACAACTTCGCCTACTCCGCAGCCAAAGCGGTGGCGGAAAATCCCGGCTATACTTACAATCCCCTCTTTATCTATGGCGAAAGCGGCATGGGCAAGACGCATCTCATGCAGGCGGTGGGCAATTTTGTGCTTAAAGAAGGGCGCAATTGCAGCATCTATTATACCACCAGTGAAGCTTTTACAAATGAGATGATTGAGAGTATCCGTGGCAATAAAATGCCGGATTTTAGAGCCAAATTCCGCAAAGTAGATCTGTTGCTGGTGGATGATATCCATTTCCTCTCACGCAAGGAAGGAACTCAAGAAGAGTTTTTCCATACCTTTAACGCTTTGTTTGACAATAAAAAGCAGATTGTACTGACTTCAGACCGTCCTCCAAAAGACATTCCCGATCTGGAAAAAAGGCTGGTAACGCGCTTTGAAAGCGGACTTTTGGCAGATTTGAAGAATCCCGATTTTGAGACCCGTGTGGCCATCCTGCGTAAGAAAGCCGAGCCTGAGAACATCAGCCTTTCCGATGATGTGATCAATTTCATTGCAGACAAGATCAGCTCCTCTGTGCGCGCCCTGGAAGGCTCTCTGATCCGCATTTTGGCCTTCGCTTCTTACAATAAACTCAATCCCGAAGATATCGATGCTGAGATCGCGCAAAGCATCCTGGCCGATATGATCTCAGAAGTGAGCCGGGAAATCACCCTGGATGCCATTACACACCAAGTTTGCCATACTTACCAGCTCAGTACCGAACAGATCATGGACAAGACCCGCAAACCGAACATAGCTTTTCCCAGACAGGTCTCTATGTACCTGGCCAACCTCCTCATTCCGTCTTTGTCCCTGAAGGATATCGCCCAATATTACAACCGTAAAGATCATACCACCGTGATCCATGCCAAGCGCATGATCGAAAACCAATTCCGGGACGACGACAAATTCCGTTCTCTGATGGAATTCATGATCAAAGAACTGAAAAAGTAGCAACTACCATGATGAATATATTGCTGCAACAAAGGGGCTTTAGAAAGCTGATGGATAGCGGATTCAAGCAGGCTTTTTCAGACTTATCCACACGTGTGCATGATTTGCTGTGGATAAGCGTGGACAACATGCCAGTAAAAGCTTTAGGGCGTTTTTTGGTGGATAGCTGGTGGATAAACCCTGGTACTTGTGCACAAGTTATCCACACAAACTCGGGGCTCCTAAAGAACTGCAAAAACTACTATCAAAAGAAAAAGCTTGACCGATTATCTACATATCCACAAAGCCTACTAGAACTACTAAATTACAAAATCTCTTAAAATAGGATAAGATTATATGAATATGAAGTTTCAGATCATAGGGCTTTTGCTGGTGCTTATACTGGTGGGAGCTTGTACCAAAAAGAACAATCTTACCGGAACGAACTGGTCGGATATAAATGCTTTGAGCTTTCAGGACAATGCTGCTGTGGAATCTGGATACAGCTTTCCTGCAGATTCTCTGCTCAGCATCACAAATAACAAGAAGAATCTCTTGGTAGGAAATTGGGAAGGCTCTACTGCTATGAGCATCCTGCGCTTTACCGGTCTGCCTGAACAAAGTAAAATAGTACCAACAAGCGTTGACTCTGTAAGACTTCAGATAATCTTGCAAAGAAGAAATGCCTTGCAGCGCGAGCCTTTGACCCTGAATTTTTACAAGGTGAATAGCGGCTGGGCTGTAAATCCCGATACGCTCAGTGCAGATGATTATAGTCTGATTCCCGGCACAGCCAAATTGGTGCCGTCAGGGATTCTTAGCGGCGATACCTTGACTGTGTCTTTGCCCTATAGCCTGATCCAGAATTGGCAGGCGGATGCCGATTCCACCGGTTTGAATATCCTGATCAAAGCAGAAAACGCAGGCTTTGTGGAGCTCAAGCTCAGCACTGCCACTGTGGGCAGCAAGCTTAGCTTCAAATACAAAGAGACACCATCGGATGAAGTGTACAAGGATTTTGAACGCTATGCCAGCTTCAATTCCTATAGTTTTACTCATCCAGAGGTGGAGCCCAGCCCTGGAATCTGGAAATTGAGCAATTTTGCTCCGCAGCGTATGTATGTGGATTTGCAGCCGCATTTCAATATGTTCAAGAACGACGCTGGTGCCACCCTGAGCGAAGAAGAGCTAAAAAGAGTGACTATAAACAAAGCAGAACTGGTGCTTTACATCAAAGACGAGCTGCCTAATTATAAGAATACCTCCAGCTACAGAGTTTCGGCTTTTCTGCTCAAAGAGCGGCCGGAAGACGGTGCCATCATCCCCACTTTAGATATGCAGACTCCACAGTTTATCAGCGTCTTGGAGAGTATCGTGAATACATCTTCAGATTCTATCTTGATCAATATCACTCCTATTATCCAGGCCTATATCTCCGAAAAAACCTTTTCCGACGACACGGTAGTTACTCCCAAAGGCATTGTGATTATAAGCAATTACGAGCGTAAAGACTTTGGTGAGATCGAGTTTTATCATCCCAGTACTGCTCCGGAAGACAAAGAACCTTATATCAGGGTAAAATATACACCCCCATTCTTATGATCAAGTATCTATCATCTCTGTTGGTCCTGATGGTTTTACTGCTCCCGGGCTGTAAAGGCGGCAGTGCGCAAGGCGAAAAGCTGGCGGAAGTAAACGGAGAAGTGCTATATCTGGATGCTTTTGGATCTACCCTCGCCGAGGATGGGCTTGCGAGCCTTTCACCAGAGCAAAAACGGCGTTACACAGAGGATTGGGTAAATCTCACGCTTTTGGCACAGGCTGCCGATGAACAGAAGCTGGATCAAGATCCAGCGCTCAAAGAGCGCATCTCTTATGCCCAGAAAAAGGTGAAGGCCAATGCCCTCATCGCAAAACGCCTGCAGCAGACCAATATTTCCGAGGATCAGCTCTTTTCCTATTTCCGGATACATCAGGCGGATTTTCAGCAGCCGATGCTGGCTTACCGCATCCAGCGCATTGCTTTGCCGGATAAACTGAGCGCGGAGAATGTTTTTCAGCAGATCAAGCAAGGGCTGGATTTCGTTCAGGCAGTCAGACGCTATTCTACCGAAGACCTGCGTGCTCAAAATGGCCTGATGGGCTTTGTCGAGCCCTTCTCTGCAGATTCGCTGTTTTGGAAGGCGGCTGAAGAGATTCCGATCAACGAAGCTGGTCTTGTTTCCCAAAATGACGCTTGGTATGTATTTCGCTATACAGAAACCCAAGAAAGCATTCATGAACCCAGTTTTGAAGACCATAGAGCCGAGATCAAGAGCAGAATTCTCAAAGAAAAACAAAACGAAATCTACCTGGAACTCTTACGTGAGATCAAATCTACAAACAAGCAAATCTATTATTACTAAAGGACTTTACATGAGAAAACTTTTCCTTATCATGCTAATCATCGCCACGAGCCTCATCGCCAATGCAGAACTTTTGGACAAGGTCGTAGCCAAAGTGGGCTCCGATATCATCCTGATGTCTGAGCTTGAACAGCAGATCAATCAACTCAGCACTCAGGGAATAGCTCCAGAGATGCTGAATCCCCGTGCAGTATTGAACCAAATGGTGGATCAACGCTTGCTGATCCAAAAAGCCAAAGAATTAAATATAAAAATCGATGAACAAGCCATCAAAGACTACGCTGCACGCTATATTAAGAATATAAAATCTCAGTATCCCACTGAAGCGGATTTTCAGATTGATCTGGCCAAAATGAAACTCACCCAAAACGAGCTACAAAAGCACTTTGAAGATCAAGTCAGGGAAAACGCGCTGAGCGAGCAGCTCATCGAAAAACACATTTCCAGCAGAGTGAGGGTGGAAGAAAACGAAATGCTGGCCTTTTATGAAACCAGCAAAGATACTCTGGCTGTAAAGCCTGTATCCTGGCAGCTCAGGATGCTGGTTCGGGAAGTGATGCCCTCCAAGGAGTCCGAGCAAGCGGCCCGCGCTGCAATCGATAGCCTCTATCAGAGATTGCAGACCGGTGATAATTTTGCCCGCCTGGCCACTGAAAGCAGCGATTGTGCCAGTGCTCAGCAAGGGGGAGACCTCGGCTTTTTCAAACGCGGTATGATGGTAAAACCTTTTGAAGACGTGGCTTTTAAGATGTCTGTGGGAGAGATCAGTGAAGTGGTGGAAACCCAATTTGGCTATCACATCATCAAGCTCACCGAAAAGCAAGGAGATGAAGTCCGCGCCTCCCATATCCTCAAAACTGTGGATGCCACGCCGGAGGATGAAGAGCGCGAAATGGCTTTGATGAACACTCTGCGTAGCCGCATAGTGGCCGGAGAAGATTTTGCTACCATAGCTGAAGAATTTTCCATGGACCCCCAGAGCAAAGAAGAAGGTGGACTATTGGGCGAATTTACCCAGAAGGACATCCCTGAGCTCTTTTCTGCACCGATCGTGAGCACGCCCGTGGGAATGGTGACTGAAGTGCTCAAAAACGAAGGCATGATGTATCTTTTTATCCGGGATGAGGAGTTTCCTCCCAGGGTACTTGCTTTTGATGAAGTAAAAGAGCAGCTCCGGGAATACCTGCTTCATACCAAACAGGTGAAAGCTTACCAAGATTGGATTGAAGCCGCCAAATTGAACTCATTTGTCGAAATAACCCTATGAACAAAAAGCACAATTTAAGCACCTTTTTAGGAACCCTGTTTTTTATAGGCTTAGTTCCTTTTGCCCCGGGAACCTTCGGTTCTCTTGCCAGCTATGGGATTTATTTACTTTTGCCTGGCTGGCTTTACGATGGCTCTTATCCATATCTTTTGCCCTTAATATTAGTAGCTTTGACTCTGGTGGCAGTGCGAATTTGCAAAAAAGCTGAAGAGATTCTGGGCGAGGATCACGGCTCTATCGTGCTGGATGAGCTGGTGGGCTACTTTGTGGCCACCTTGTTTTTACCGCATAATTGGCTTATTGGCCTGTATGCGTTTATCTTATTTAGAGTATTTGATATTGCCAAGCCCTTCCCGATCTACCGCTCACAAAAGCTGCGTAACGGCTGGGGAGTGGTGATAGATGACGTTTTGGCTGGAGTCTATGCCAATGTAGTCTTACAGATACTCATCCTGATCTTTCCAAAATTCTTTAAAATATAGGAGAACAATATGCACAATATCTTATTACAAGCCGCAGCCCCTGCCGCAGGTGGTGGCGGACCCATGGCATCGTCGTTGATCTTTTTTGCCGCTCTGTTTGGAATCATGTATTTCCTCATGATCCGTCCACAGCAAAAACGCCAAAAAGAAATGCAAAAGATGCTGGACAGCCTGCAAGTAAATGACAAAGTAATCACTTCCAGCGGCATCTATGGCCGTGTGGTATCGCTCAAACCGGACAAAGACATCGTAGTCGTAGAAATCGATGACACCAACAAAATCAAAGTTGATTTTCAGCGCTCGGCGATAGTTTCGATCCTGAATATCACACCCCCAGTAGTCACGAAGTAGAACATGGCCAAGATTCTTCCCATCCGGATTTATGGGGATGAGGTTTTGCGCAAAAAGCTGAGGGAAGCGGATCTCAAAGATCCCTTCCTGCAAGAGTATTTGCCGGATCTCATTCACACCATGTATTTGCGTGATGGAGTAGGTCTGGCTTCCAGTCAGGTAGGAGTGGATCTGAGGATCTTCGTCATCGACCCCTGGTGGGCCAATGAAGAAGGTAAGAAAGAACCCCGTGTGATGATCAATCCTGTGATTCACGAGCGCCTGGGTGAACAGATCGGCGAAGAGGGCTGCCTCAGTCTGCCGGAGATCTTTGCCAGTGTGAATCGCGCGTTGAAGATCAGCTATTCATATTACACTCCCGAAGGCGAACACATCCAGGCCGAGGCCGAAGGCTATGAAGCGGTGGTGATCCAGCATGAATACGACCATCTCAATGGCGTGCTCTTTACAGATCTGGTTTCGCCTCTGACCAAGCTGAAGCTGAAGTTTACGCTAAAGCACATGGCAGCTAAGGCCCAGGGCGGCGTGAACATCATGCAATACCCAGACGACGAGCAATGAAGATAGTTTTTGCCGGCAGCTCAGAATATGCTATTCCTGCTTTGAAAGCCTTGCTTTCTTCAGCAGAGCATAATCTGGCTCTGGTGCTCAGTCAGCCCGAGAGTCCCAAGGGCAGAAAGCAAAAGCTGGAAGATACTCCGCTCACTATCTACGCCCGAAAGCAGGGTCTGAAAGTCTTTTGTCCAGAGGATGTAAACAGTCAGGAGAGTGTGGATTATATTCTGGGTCACAAGGCAGATATCCTGATCACCGCATCTTATGGAGCTTATCTAATGCGCAGATTGCGTCAGGGCTTTACCCAGGGTGCGATCAACCTGCATCCCTCGCTTTTGCCGAGCTATCGGGGCGCCTCACCCATCCGCACAGCCCTCTTAAATGGTGAAAAACACAGCGGTAATACTATTTTCAGGATCGTAGCCAAGATGGATGCCGGTCCCATATTAAGTCAAGAAAGTCTCAAGATAAGTGATGGCGAAAACTACAGCTCTCTGCATGACAGACTGGCGCTCCAGGCGGCTGATCTTTTGCTCAAACTGCTGCCGGTTTTGCCAGATCTTCAGCCGCAAGAGCAGGATCATGCAGCTGCCACTTTTTCAAATAAGATCGATAAAGACGATCTGATCCTGGATTTTGACCGCCAGAGCAAGAGCTTGGAGAATCAGATCCGCGCTTACTCCCTGGTTCCCGGCGCTTTTGCAAAGTTCCGGGATACAAAACTGAAGATCCTATCTGCGGAGCCTGCAAGCTCTCTCTCGGATTTTCCTCCAGGACATATCATTGAAATCATCAAAAATAACGGCTTTGCCATCTCCACAAAAGATGGCCAGCTCTTAGTTCACCAAGTTCAGGCTGCCGGTAAGAAAATAATGGATGCCTATAGCTACCATCTGGGAGCCAGGCTCCAGGTGGGCGAGAGGATAGGAAGATGAAAGAAGATTATCTAAACGTTATCAAGTTTCCTTTGCTTGTGAGCCTTAGTTTGGCGGTCATAGCGGCTGCCTTTTTTGGCCTTGTCTTTGGAAGTTATTTCAAATTGGGTTTATCCGCGAGTGAGACGGTGATCTATATCGTGCTCTTTGCGATTTTAGCAATTCTGGTTGCTTCCTGGGTCTTGAATCTGTTCAGCACCCATAGCCGGATTCGTCCCCGCTGGCTGGAGATTTACGCAAAATGGATGCTGGTGCATATCTACTACAATCTGGCCAGCTTCTTAGGTTATATCACCTTCCAGAAAAGGCAACAGATGCAGGAAAGCTTTCTGAATTTTAACAACGAGATCGTGCTATCTGCCGCCAAAAACATCAATCACACCAATATCCTGCTGCTCCTGCCGCACTGTCTGCAAAATTCCAAATGCAAGATTCGCGTCACTGCAAATATCAATGACTGCGCTTCCTGCGGCAAATGTGAAATAGCAGAGCTCAAGGCTTTGGCTGAAAAGCTGAGTGTGAAGGCCGCAGTGGCCACTGGTGGCTCTTTGGCGCGTAAGATCATACGGGATGTGATGCCGGATGTGATCGTGGCTGTAGCGTGTCATAGAGACCTTACCGATGGCGTGCGGGATGCCTGGAGATTCCCCACCTTTGGCGTTTTGAACGAACGTCCCAATGGCCCTTGCTTTGAAACCTGTGTCAGCCTGCACACCATAGAATTTGCCATCCGGAAGTTTCAGTGAAGACTTCCCATATCCTTCTTCTGGGCCTGATTATCCTGATTCTCAATGCCGGCATCAGCCTGGTTTTGATCAATCAATTCCGCTCCCGTCCCACTCCCATTGCCACGATGTTCGGTGATCCCAGCATACCCTGTGACAGCATCGGCACCAGCCGGCAAAATGCCATTACCCATGCCGTGGCCGAAATCGCCCCTGCCGTGGTGAGTGTAAATGTGATCAAGACCCAGATCGTGCGCGGACGCATCCCTTCCAATTTCGGCTTCTTTGGCTTCTTTGATTTCTTTGGCCCTGTCCAACGCAAGGTGCAGTCCATCGGTAGCGGGGTGATTTATGATCCCCAAGGCTACATCATCACCAATGCCCATGTGGTAAATGGCGCCACCGAGATCAAGGTCGTGCTGCCGGATCAACGCGAATTTGCGGCAGAATTGATCGGCATCGATGCTGTGCATGATATCGCCAAGCTGCGCATCAAAAGCAATCAATTGCCCCATGCCCGTCTTGGAAATTCCGATAACCTCATGGTGGGTGAATGGAGCATCGCTTTGGGCAATCCTTACGGCTATCTGATGAACGATGCCAAGCCCAGCGTGACCGTGGGTGTGATCTCCGCTCTGGGACGCAACATCTCCCAGGATCAAGGCGGCAGTGAGTACTTAAATATGATTCAGACCGATACCGCCATCAATCAAGGCAATAGCGGCGGTCCCCTGGTCAATATCCATGGCGAAGTGATCGGCATCAATACCTTTATCTTTTCTGAGACCGGTGGCAGCATCGGTTTGGGCTTTGCCATTCCGATCAATACCGTCAAAGGCTTGATGGGTAATATCTAAGATGAAGATCAGAATGCCGTCTGTCCAGAGCCGTAGAATCCTCTTTCTGCTGGCCGTGTTTTGTCTGGTTTATGCCAGCCTTCCTGCTCTATCCGCCTGGAATGCCCCCGGCGACACTCTTACGGTGATTATGCGGCCGATTCTGAATATCCCCGCCATCCACATTCCTGGAGAGACGCTCTTGATCACGGCTTTGGCAGCGCAGAATACCACCGGCTTTGCTGCGGCGCTGCTGCATGGCTCAAAGCGCATTCCCTTACAGGTTATTGCTCAGACTTTTAACCCCTTATTTGGCACCTGGGTATTGCAATGCCCTATCCCCGAAGTGGCAGTTTACGAGCTTTACGATCTGGAAGTAACAGCGAATGGCGGCATTCACGATATCACCCAGCATGCTGTGAAGCTACTTCCCACCCGCAAAACGAATTACTACTTTATGCACATCACCGATCTGCATCTGCCGAATCGGTTGAATTATCCCAATTCCGGCTATGATACGGATTCCACCGAGGTGGTTAATTTCAGGGCTGTGATCGATGATATCAATCTCATCAACCCCGAATTTGTCTTGATCACCGGAGACCTCATCAATGAAGGCGAGCTGGAAGATCTGGCGGGACAGTATTGGTATGGCTGGACTCAGCGGCTTTTGGCTTTGATCGAAGTTCCCGTATATGTAGTGAGCGGAAATCACGACATCGGTGGCTGGAACTCTACTCCCGGCCCTCAGGGCTCTGCCCGGCGTCATTGGTGGCGCTATTTTGGCTGGCCTTGGCTGAATAACAGCAATTCAAACTGGGATTATCACACTCAGGATTACAGTTTTGACTATGGCGATGTGCAGTATATCGGCCTGGAAACCTATATCAATTACGATCGCTGGCGCAACAATATCTATGGCAATAATTCCCTGATCAACCCCCAACGCCTTTGGTTGGAAAACGAGATTGCCACTTCCGAGGCCTCGGCCCGGGTGCTGTTCTATCATTACGATTTTGGCGAAGAGATCTATCAGGATGAGCTGAATGCGGATATGGTCCTCTGGGGACACACTCATCAAAATAGCGGTTACATCAATCAATATCCTTACAATCTCAGCACCAAAAGTCTTTGTAGATACAGAGCTTACCGCACCATCAAGGTAAATGGCACGAATTTCTCCCCCCAATACACCGTGGATGCAGGCAGCAGCGGAACCTCGATCTACAATTACTTTCTGCCTTCAAACGAGGGCATCGCCGATAGCGTGAGCTGCACGATTATCAACAATCAAAGCATCAGCTACGACGAAGGCTTGATCAAATTCATCATGCCCCCCGGAAACAATGATTATCAGGTCTATGGTGGCCTTTTGCAGCAGGTGGATCGTGGGGAACAGCACAACGTCTGTTATGTAAAAGTGCATATTTTACCCAATCTGACGCGCACCATCAGCATCGTAGCCAGTGCAGAAATAGGCAATGCAGACGAGGTGGGCTCAGTCCCCTTTGAGCTGATCAGAAGCTGGCCGAATCCCTTCTCCGAAAGCGCGAATATCCATTTGAAATTCCCCAGCAGCGCGCCTTTAAGAGTCTCAATCTACAACCTCCGCGGTGCCAAAATCCGTGATTTATACGATGACATCACCAAAGCTGGAGATCTGAGCCTGGTTTGGGATGGCAAAGATCAGAAAGCCACAGCCCAAGCCGCCGGCATCTACTTTCTCAAAGCGGAATTCGCCGGGCAGAGCCAAGTCCATAAGTTGATTAAATATTAGCCGTAACGCTGGATTCATCCGGCCGTAGCACTGTCTTCAGACGGTGCGTGTAGTAAATTAAAAGAATAGTCACACGGATTTTGCGGATCAAACGGATTACCACGGATAATGAAGATCACGGGAATCCACTGGACGCGAAACGATCCAATCCATACGCCCCTCGCTAAATCGTTAAATCGTTAAATCGTTAAAACGTTAAATCGTTAAAACGCTAAAACCCCAAAACCCCAAAACCCCACAAAAAGCTATTGACACAAATCCCCCCTCATCACAGCCTTACCTCATAGACTTAAAACATGGAGAAAACATGCGCATAAATGGCAAGCAGTACCGCTCAGTCTGGTTTGAACAAGGCCGGCTGATCATGATAGATCAAAACAAAATCCCTTATGAATTTGCACTAAAAGAATATACTACTTACCTGGAGGTAGCCGCAGCGATCCGTGATATGACGGTTCGTGGCGCTCCTGCCATCGGCGCAGCAGGTGCCTTTGGCATGGCTTTGGCAGCAGTGGCGGCACCGGATCAGAAGTTCCGCGCCTATCTACGCAGCGCCCGGGATGAGCTGATTTCCACTCGCCCCACAGCCGTGGATCTTTCCATCGGAGTGGAGTATGTCTATGAATCTGCGCTGAAGTTTATCCCGGATTTGCCTCATGCCCGTCAGGTGGCCGTTTTAGCCGCCACTGAATTTGCCAATAAAAGCGCGGATGATTGCCTGAAGCTGGGTAAGATCGGCGCGGAGCTGATCGAAGATGGTGCCCGCATCCTCACTCACTGCAATGCCGGAGCCCTGGCCACTGTGGATCATGGCACCGCCCTTTCTGTGATCCGCCATGCGCATAAACAGGGTAAAAACATCTTCGTTTATGTCTCTGAGACCCGTCCCCGTTTCCAGGGTGCCCGGCTCACAGCTTTTGAACTGGAGCAAGAGGGCATTCCTCACGCCATTATTGCCGATTCCGCTGCGGGTTTTTATTTCTGGAAAGAGCAGATCGATCTGGTGATCACCGGTGCGGATAGAATCTGCCTGAATGGTGATATCGCCAATAAGATCGGCACTTATGAGAAGGCGGTGATGGCCCATGTGCACAAGGTGCCTTTTTATATAGCCGCTCCGGACAGCACCTTCGATCTGGCTTGCGCCCAAGGTGAAGATATTCCCATCGAAATCCGCGATGAAGACGAGATCAAACTTTTCAATGGCAGCTATTTGGCAAACCCAGGCTCTCCTGCCCTGAACCCCGCTTTTGATATCACCCCTGCCAAATATATCACCGGCATCATCACCCCCAAAGGCGTATTTTCTCCCCAGGAAGCCGCGCAAAGGATGCAATCATGAGCAAATGTGATATGATCATCACAGGTGGCAGCTTTATCACCATGGATCCGGAATTCCGCATTCTGAACGAGCATTTTATGGTCATCGATCAGGGGCGCATAGTGGATATATTGCCCCTGGACCAGCTCAAGCAGTACAAGGGCAAAAAAAACCGCGATGCCTCCGGCTGCCTCATCACTCCTGGCTTTATCAATGCCCACAGCCACATGCCCATGAGCTATTTCCGCGGGCTGGCAGATGATCTGCCTCTCTACACCTGGCTGAAGGACTATATCTGGCCCCTGGAAGCCAAAATGATGACTCCGGAATTTGTCTATGATGCCTCTCTGCACTCTGCTGCGGAGATGATTCTGAATGGTATTACCCTCACCAACGATATGTATTTTCAGAAAGAGCGCATCGCCGATGCCTGCATCAGAGCGGGACTGCGTGTGATCGTCAGTGAAGCCATCATTGCTCCCAAATACTCCGGTGATGGTCATGAATTTGCCGAAAAAGTGCAGGAATTTGAGAGCGCCTACCGGGATCAACCCTTGGTGGATTGCAGCATTGCCCCCCACGCCATCTACACCTGCTCCGGCGAGGTTTATTCCTCCTGTGCCCGTCTGGCTGCAGACAAGGGCTGGCTCTTGCACACCCATCTCAGTGAGACCCAGAAAGAGCTGGAAGACTGCCTCAAAATCAACGGCAAGCGCCCCCTGGAATATCTGGCCTCTCTGGGCGTATTAGAGGCCAAATGTCTCTTTGCCCACGGCGTCTGGCTCTCTGGAAAGGAGCTGGAGCTGCTGGAAGCAAGCCATTCTGCCCTTGCTATCTGCACAGACAGCAATCTCAAGCTCGCCAGCGGCATTGCTCCGCTGGGTGATATGCTGAAGCGTCATCTGAGTGTAGCCATCGGCACAGACGGTGTGGCCAGCAACAATAACCTCGACATCCTCGAAGAGCTCAGCACCACCGCAAAACTGCACAAAGCTATCAATTCCGATCCGGAGTTTTTACCGGCCCGTGAGGCCTTTGCCCTCCTCACCATAGAAGGCGCCCGTGCCTTGGGCAAAGCTCAGGATCTGGGCTCCCTGCAGGCAGGGAAATGCGCCGATCTGCTGATCATTAATCTCCAAAATCTGCAAAGCCAACCGCTTTATCACCCTTATTCTCAGCTCGTCTATGCCTTGGGCGCAGAGCAGATCAGGGATGTAATGATCGCCGGAAACTTCGTGCTGAAAGACCACAAGCTCACCCATCTGGATGAAGCAGAATTGATCTCCACCGCCCAAGAATACCAAAGTAAAATTCTAAAAGAGTTAAAACCATGAAAATCATCAAAAACCGCCGAGCCACCCACGAATACACTATTGAGCAAAAATACGAAGCCGGAATCGCCCTCAAAGGCAGTGAGATCAAGTCTATCCGCGATGGCATGGTGAACTTCAAGGACAGCTTTGCCCGCGTGAAAGACAACGAGTGCTGGCTGATGAATTTCCATATCTCGCCCTGGGAAAAAGCTTCCTTCTTCAATCATGATGCCACCCGCCCCCGCAGGTTACTCTTGCATAAACACGAAATCCGCCGTATGAAAGCCAAAGTGGATGAACAAGGCATGACTCTGATCCCTTTGGATATCTATATCAACGAACGTGGGCGCTGCAAACTCACCATCGCCGTGGCCAAAGGTAAGAAGTACTATGACAAACGCGAGGCCCTGCAACAGAAGGATCTGGAGCGGGAAAGAGCCCGTGACTTGAGTAATCCGGATCGATAGGGGAGTTTTAGAGTTTTAAGGTTTTAACGTACAAGTGAACTTTTTTGGCCGGAATAGCTAGCAAAGCCGTGATTTTGGAAAAGAGGCGAAGCGAGACGAAAGCTTCCCAAGAGTCCAAATACAATGATTACTACTATTATATTAAACAATCTAATCGTCTCTCTCACATTTAGATAGATGATAGGAAAGATAGATATAAATAATATTCATTGACAAGTCTAAGATATTCTAAAAATACTGTGTCATGGGGTTTAGACTGAAGTTTTTCAGCAATAATGAGCCCCAGGAGGTTTGTTATGAGAATCAGATGGATGATTCTTCTGTTTGTATCTGTGCTCATTGCGCTTAGCGGTTGTGAGCAAGACATTCTGAAACCGGCACTATATTCTCCCGGTAATGCCATTCAGAGGCCACTTTTTATCACTACGGATTTGCTTTCCGCAGATGGGAGCTTCACCACAGGTTATCGAAATTACAATATCAGAGCAGACCAAATCAATCTAAGCTGGAAAGCTGCCACTGATGATAATTTCCTCTGCTACAGGCTATTCCGTAATAATGTGGCACGACACACTTTTAATGATATCAATAGAACTACATTTACGGATGGATCGGTGGTCAAGGATACACGTTATCTTTATACTATTGCCACGATATTGAAGAGTGGAATGAGCAAATCCGATACGCTCAGCATAAAAACTGCATCGCTCGCTGCTCCTGTGGTTTACAGCAGAGTAAATCAGGATAATAGCATCAAAATCATGTGGCAGGATAGGAGCGACATTCCCGGCAGCTTCGAGCTGTTTGTTGATGGCACTTTGCTGGCCACCATTCCTGAATTTGCCGAATACTCTTATATTCATACCACTGCCCAGCACAATGTCCAATATACTTACACAGTGCAAAAGAAGGGCTTGTATTCGAACTCAGACGTCCAAACGCACAGTGTCTATAACAACTATGTTATGACCCCACCCCAACTGACTGGCCATCAAAATGGCAGTGAACTGTCTGTAAATCTATCCTGGACTGATGATTGTACATCACAGACCGGTTACAAAGTCTATCGCCGTGCTGTGGGTGTTGACGCGGATTTCGTGATGATCCGTTCAATCACTTCGCCCATTCAGACCACTTACACGGACAGCAATGATCTGCAGTTGGGCACCACCTACAAATATGCTGTCAAGGCTGTCGATACGGTAAATGACCCAATCGTGGAAACTGGATACTCAAATACCGTAAGTATATTGCTGCGGGAACAAACCACGCTGAACTACAATTTTGACAATGGGCTGATGCCGGGCAATTTTGATTCCTGGGGCGATGCTCCATGGTACATCACAACCAAGCCAGGGAGCAGAAACTATTGTATCCGTTCAGGGGTAATCTCTGATGACGAATATAGTGGAGTGGATATTGAGCTCTCAATTCCGAACTATGCAAGCGTTACAGTGGATTTCGATTATTACGTAAGTAGTGAAAGTTACTATGACTGCTTATATTTTTACTGTAGCGATGGTTGGTATGGAGATTGGTCGGGCAATACAGGTTGGCAGCATTTCACGCATACCTATACATATAATACAGACTATGGATGGAATGGTATAGGTTTTGAATATGAAAAAGACGAGTCAGTTAGTTCCGGATTGGACTGCGCCATGATCGACAATCTGAGCATCAGCTATGTCGAGAATGGAGATAAGAAATATGTCACTTTGGGAGGTGAGTAATGAAACAGATCTTGATTATAATAGTTGTGGCAATCCTCTGTCTGCCGCTGTTTGGACAGGAGATCAATTCCTTCCGCAATCTCAGCACCGCTGGAGTTTTGGATGATGATGCCGATCTTGCCTTTGATACCATCGAACTAAACTATCTGAATGGCACACATATCTTTTCAAACCTCAGTAACTTCAGCGGGACCGACAAGATTCTGAGTAGCAGCGGTTCACAACACCTTTTACTGGGCATCGCCTCGGACAAGTGTTTTATAGACAACTTTAGGAGAGCTCTCCTGATTAAATATTACGATTACAAAACACCTGGATCGATCCAATATGATTCTGACCTCTGGGGAAGTATGGCGGATGCCATGGGAGAAGTGGATTATACCTGGCAAGAGTACTCTAATACGAACGGTAACGGCTTGTACGACCAATATCGTATTCTTCAGCAGCACATCCAGAATATGGACTATTCCAAGGGGATGGACATATATCTCAATCTTGCTTATGAGCTGAATAAAACCAATCGCTTAGGTTTCAAGCTCGGTATTTTGAAATCCGAGACTGGGCATACTCGCAATAGCACAGATCTCTTAGGTTTTGCTCAAGACAGCCCTAGCACCAATTATAGAAATATGTTACAAACCCTGCCTGAGAGCGATCCTTCGGTAATGGCCTATCTGGCTGAAGACAAGAAAATCGGTGATTTTAAGACCGAGCAGAGCTTTTCGAATACATTGGCGGAGCTTGCTTACGGTAGAACCATGAATACTTATGATCTGAGAGCAGCGCTTGAGTTTAGGTTAATTGACGACAAGACCACTCATGATGATACCGCCACAGAGATAGAAATAAGAACAAATCAACCCAATAGTATCGAGATGGAATCATACCTGAATAAACTGGGTGAAAAGGGAATCCATGCCGCTTTTTCCCTGGGCGTTCGTAAGAATTTCAGCACTGCAGCAGAGCGCAAAAACAGCGCCTACATCGCCCTCGGAGCTGGGATGGGCTTCCAGAATTTGGATATTACCGATAATGAAACGATGACAATGGATTATAAGACCAGCGGTCAGTTCCATGAATATGGCAGCTTCTTGATGAAACAGGATGGGGAAAAAAGCGGCTTGGAAGCCAATGTGCATCTGCGCATAAACTACCCGTTGAACGACAAAACCTATTTTGGAACCGGATTGCGGTATCACTACTCGAATTCCAAACAAAAAGGGGATTTCGTATATAATATGGCTTCCACAGATTCCACATTTTCCTCACCTAATGGAGCCTGGTCTGCCACTGAGACATGCACAGCATTAATATCCGGTAAAACCGAGCACAATTACGACAGCACCACATTCTCAGTTCCAGTAGGATTAGAATACTGGTTTACAAATAACCAGCATTGGGCTTTCCGCCTTGGCTCCCTTTTTACTCAGAATATTAGCTCTGTTAATGAGCTCTACCAACCTAAAAATGTAGAACCATATACCTGCGTCTTGGTCAATGCAAATGGTGCAGTACCATATATTACTTATGCAGACAATGATTATGTAATCGAAAGCAAGAATCAGGTTACCCGCTCTTCCAGCACCAGCTATTGCTATGGCATCGGCTACAAACCCAGCAGTAACCTTCAGATTGATATCATGGGAGTCTTTGATTCTTCCGATACAGATCTGTGGAATACGGATTTCTTCCGAAATCTGCGTCTGGCTTTTTCGCTCAGATTGTAATCTGAAGACTTAGTCTTAGACCTATCACACATTGGATAGCCCCACAACCACTGGGGCTGTCCTGTTTTAGCGTAGTGGCGGACTCCGTTCCGCCTACCACAAACCTCACTCTTCCCCCGAACTTGTCTTTAATATGTCTTCGCCTCGAATTCACTCGAGCCCTCGAGTCATCTCGAGTTCAAGACAGGTCGAAAGCGCGTCGGGCAAAAGGGCTTTGCTACGGCAAAGGCTCCGCTTCAAAAGCCGGTTTATCTTTCTTTTTCCAAGGGGGATTAAATAGTGTTTTGAGTCCAATCACCGGCACTATCAGCCCTTTTTTATCGCTGAATTCAATCCCCACATCAAAGAAAGTTCGAGTCCGGTCGTTTTCCAATTGATGCGTGTAGATGATGGCGTATCGTGATATGTTCTGATCAGTTTGATCGTAATAATAGTTTTCATGAAATATAGATTTGGACGCGCTTATCTCACTGCTTATTTTTAGTATGCTGTAACGGAAGGTGAGGCTGTTTGATCTTTTCTGGTCTATTGAGTGATTTGTTTTGGTGATAGTCAGGGGAAATTCGCCACCGATGCTTTGGTGTTTGAGCGTGTAGTGGTATTCGCCAGGCATAGGAATTTTTGGGCCGATCTCCCAAATCTCATTGTGAAACAGTAGGCCAGGTGAAAAGCCAAGCCAATAGCTATCCCTAAGCGGATGTGAATATTGCAGATAGCCGCGGGAGGTGCTGGTGATGGACCAAACGGGGGTCTTTCCCGCTAAATTATCTCCAGGAGATAAGGATAGCTGGCCCCCCACCTGGAAGTTTCTGCCCAGGCCTATGTCCATTCCTGCCGGTAATTGAAAACCCAATTTTGAGTCCCTACTACGGCTGTTCAGGTCTATAAGGCTGTCTGGCTCGAAATTTAATCCCGGAGCGTAAGAATAGCTGGAAGAGACGCCAAAAGAACCACGGGCTTCACCCTTTTCCAAAGGTTCGGCACTACGCATGAAGCCATTATCCATGTGTGCACAGGCACTCAGCATTAGAGCTGAGAGTAAAAGCAGATAGATGGGCATCATTTTCATCGTTTAACTCCTCTATAATTTGGAAATATTAAGGCAATAAACACTATTTATATTAGAATAATAACTGCGCTTAATTTGTCAAGTAATAATGTTTCTATTTTTGTCCTGCAAGCTCCTGATAACGGAAACAGCCCAGCAAATGGTCGTTTACCATGCCTGCGGCTTGCATGAAGGCATAGCAGATGATGCTGCCCACAAACTTGAAGCCCCGGGCCTTTAGGTCTTTGCTCATGGCGTCGGATTCCGGACTGCTGGCAGGTACCTGGCTGAGCTCTTGCCATTGGTTCACGATCGTCTTGCCATTTGTGAATTGCCAGATGTATTGGTCAAAAGAGCCAAATTCCTGCTGAAGCTTTAGGAACCTCTGCGCATTGGAAATGGTGCAGGTGATCTTGCTTTTGTTGCGAATGATGCCAGAGTCTTGCAAGAGCTGCTGAACTTTCTGCTCGTCATATTTGGCGATCTGGATGGCGTCGAAATTATCAAAGGCAGCGCGGAAGTTTTCCCGTTTACCCAGGATGCCGGCCCAGCTCAATCCGGCTTGGAAGGCGTCCAGGGTGAGGAATTCAAAGAGTTTGCGATCATCGTGCACAGGGACGCCCCATTCACTATCGTGATAGCGGATCATCAGCTTTGTATTTCCTTCCCAGCCACAGCGGGGTTTGTTCTTCATGCTTTCTTCTTCTTCGGCAGAGGAAGTTCCTGCTCGGTGATGCGGATCAATTCCGTGAGCCAGGGCGCATCGTCCCATCTGTCTTCAGGGATGAGGAAGCAGGGTTTGGCGCCTGGGTAAGGAGGTGCTTCTTCAAGATCTTGCAAATAGGCTCTTCCTGCTGCCGTGGGTTTCACAAAGAGCTGATCGTCAGCGACTAAAGCCACGACCTTGTCATTGCAATAGATGCTGTATTCTCCGAACAACTTGCTGCTGCGCACAGCTCCCGCTCCGCTGATTTGAGCGGTGATGTAATCTGCTATTTCCTGTCTGGATGCCATGGTGACTCCTTGTAAATTATGCTTCATTCTTCATAATTATCATAATCCAAAGGCAAGCGTAGATGTCAAATACTTTGTTCACCTGATTAAGCTCTGGAGGCTGGTTTTCTATCCGAGATACCGTCCCGCCGGGACTCAGGAGGTAAGTACATGCAGAATATCTGTAATCCCGAAAACGCTTGACATATTGGGGTACTCTGCAATGCAGTAAATCTATGCTCTAATCTGTTGAGGAGATCACCATGAAAAAGCTGTTGAATTGCGCCATCATAGTCTTAGTGTTTTGTCTGGCCTTTGCTGCTGACATCTCTGTGGATGCCAGGATCTGGCCGGATCAAGACACTTTTCCCAGCGAAGCTATGCCCGCGGTAAGGGCAAGTTTGTCGCAGTTCCTGGGCAAAATCCCTTCAAACGATATGGTTGTTTATGGCTTTTCCAATTCCGGGGAGATCTCCCAGGCCTATGCGGGAGTTCCACTAAAGCTGTATGAGCTTGACGCTCAAAATGTGCTATCCTGCTGCAAGGGAAGCTCTTTGGGTGAACTGCTGAGGCCCACCCGGGAATGGTTTGTGCCGGTAGTGTTGGGCTCCCAGATCAAGGCCATGCTGAGGCTCCAAGAGGATGAAAACAGTGAGCCTCGCGGAGTGTCTTTTGGCTATATTCCCTTGGCGGGGCAGCTTCAGCAGGCTCTGGATCTGCCAGAGCTCCAAGGCCACGGCCAGCCTGCCTTGATCATCAGTTATCAGGCAAAAGAGTTCTTTCTGGCTTTTCCTCATCTGAAAGCTGAGTTTCTGTATCCTCTCAGCGCTATTGAGGCACAAGCCCAGGCTGCCGATCTTGATAGGCAGATAGAGAGGATCAAAGCTGTGATCAGCCGTAATCGGAAGCAGGGGTATTGATTATGAAACGCAGTATTTTGCTTTTTTTGCTGGTCTTCGTCCTGCTTGGCACAGCTCAGGGGATTATACTGGATGTCGATCAAATATATCAAGAGGAATTAAACTGGTGTTGGGCCGCAGTTTCTCAGTCTGTGCTGCGCTATTATGGCTATGAATATACCCAAACCCAGATTGCCGAATACGGGACCGAGGGCTTGGATGAATGGAACTGGCTATGGGGCGAAAGCTGGAATCCTACCCGCCGTGGAATCGATATGATCCTGTATCATTTTGGGAGACTGGAGACAAACGTCTATGAAACCAGCCTTGATTATGACCAGTCCAGCGACAATATTCACCAACGCAGACCCATCTTTATTCGGTGGGAATGGGGTTACGACGACGGCCATTTTGTGGTGCTGAAAGGCCTGGAAGGTGATACCACTTACCTGATGGACCCCTGGTACGGCCCTACCATCAATACCTTTGCCTGGACCCAGAGTGGCGGGGGTCACATCTGGACACATTCCCTGGAAATAGTTAGTTCGCCCACCAGCACCGATGATGCCATAGCCAGGCCTGGGGCCCTGAGCATTTACCCAAATCCCTTCCACGAATCGGTAAGGATTGTGTCCAGCCTCAAGGCAGATCCACAGGCTCGAATCAGGATCTTCAACGTCAAGGGACAATTGGTGAGGGAAATAGGCTCCATGCCCGAACAAAATGGCAGTCCGGCCTTTACCTGGGATGGCAGAGATATGCAGGGCAAAAAAGCCGCGGCTGGGATCTATCTGGGGTTCATCAAAGGCGAATCTGCCACAAAGCCAGTGAAAATCGTTAAATTGCCGTAAAACCTGCATCAGAGACTGAGAGCAGACCATATTTGTAGTTTTGAGTGATCCTGTGCAGCCAGTCTGCAATCTGCCAACCGTCAAAACACTTGACATCCACAGCCTTGCTCTGAAAATGGTAAAAAGAGAATTAGGTGGAGGATTATGTTCCAGAAGATACTATATGCGCTGCTTCTGCTCATGATGCCGCTGATGATCCTGGCTAAAGATATGGATCCTGGTTCAGCCTATCTTCAGGATTATCTGCGCACGCGGGCAGATCTCTCTGGCAATGAAACTGTGTTTCATTTTACCGGAGGGGTTTATAGCCTGATTCCAGGGCAAAAGAGCATGCAGCTTTTTGCTGTGGATGGCTATAATATTTCCCGTTTGCAGAAGGCAGAGGTGGGGTATCAGTTGCTCGGCAAAGAAGTGATGCTGCTGCTGGACCATCGCACCAAAGAGATCCTGGGTACCTGGCGCAATCCCTTTACCGGCGAGAGCACACCGGTGCTCCATATTCTGAACGATCCCACGAATCAAAGCTTTGTCTATGAGCCGGAGATGCTGCCCTATATCTCTTCGATGCTGCCCAGTATAAAACTGGACGAAAGCACGATCTATCATAGCGAAATCTTTCCCTTTTATCCTCATGTACTGCCCCGCCGTGAATACAATGCCTATGTGCAGAGCGACTCTTTTCAGGCTGCCGAAATCACGGAATACAGAGTCCGTAACGAGGCTTTGGTGGATAGAAGCATCCTCTGTGTGCCGGCAGAATACAATATGAGCTATATCTCGCCCTGGCTGCCTTTTATGCGCATGTCCGATCGCGCCGGACAATTGCTCTTTGTGGTTCGGGGAGAGAAGCTGGAAGGCGGCTTTGCGGCTTTGCCCCCGGCTCTCAAGGGCTATATTTTTACACACCACACAGATTTCTCACAGGCTCCCACCATCTGGACGGAGCCCAATCAAGATCCCTGGTCTTATTTCAAAGAACTGACTGAGCAGGAAATCTCAGACGAAGAAGGCTTAAAATGAAACAACTTTTAATAGTAATTTTACTGGTATTTACGGCGGTTATGGGTGCTCAAACTCTGAGCCCCTTTCAAAATATCCGGCACAGTTCTGTGGACCCCGATGGCAATATCCATCTGCGTTACGACCTGATAGGATCGAGCGTGGTGGATCAACAGCTTTTTTACAGCAGCACTGGAGTGTGGCAAGCGGCGACGATCAATGCCCTGGACAGCGGTGGTTATGAAGCTCTGCTGCCCTACAGCTTTGGAAATAAGCTTTATTACAGATTTCAGACCTCGGTGGAGGCCATGGGGCAGCCTGCTTCCTACCTGAATGCGGCCTGGCTGGAAAATGATGCTTTCCCGCCGCCAATCTCTGCCATGGCACTGATCGGGGAAGATCCCATCGGTGATCCCTGGCAAACCGATGCACCCAATTTTGATCTCACAGCATCTTATGTGGCCTGCAGCACAAACAAGCTGCATCGCGCTGTGAGCAATGTCTCCGGTACGTTTCCGGTCATGCAGAGCTTAACCACTTACAACCTCTATGGCACCATGATCATGAACCCTGAAACGGTTCTGGATTCCATGGCTTACGCTATGATCTATACCTTCAATATCCCTGGCTTGATTTCTCCCGGGTTGTACAAAATAGGGGTGGATCTGGAGCTTACTCCCAGCTTTGAGCGCATAGGAAACGTGCAAAGCACAGTCTCTGGTGGCAAGCTCTTCCTGAGCTGCAATTTTGCTGATCTGACCTCTGATCCGGCCTTCGGGCCTTGGCCAAACAGCACAAACACACTTTTGACCACAGATCTCACCGCCCAGATCTCGGTTGATTTTCAGACCCAAACGCCCGAGTTCGCCATCGGAGATTACAGCACTCCGGGGCTGATCGATTTTACCCCTCTCTATTATGAGGTGATGCAAAATACGCTGCCGGTGCTGGAGCTGGTCTCTTATGATGAGCTAAGCGGTAGAGTGGAGCTGCTTTATACCGATGTGGATGGGGATTTCCCGCTGGTGGCTACCATGGGTATCAATGATGAATTTTCAAAACTGAACCTGGTGGAGATGATCCCTATTTACAACGAGGATGGCAGCATCAGCTTCATCGAACACACATTCGCAGATGCCAGCTTCAGGGTGAGCGACAATCTCATAGATTATGTAGGGCTGGAGCTTCCGGTCTCCAATGCCGGGGCAAATGCGCCTGCAGTTCCAGCGCTGGCTTGCCGTCTGCCCAATCCCTTGCACAAAGCTAATGCCTCCTCCCAGATCGAGATCAGCGGACTGAAAAGAGAGCCTCTGCAGATCGGCCTCTACAATACTCGCGGGCAGAAGATCAGGGATTTTGATACTTTTACACCGATGGATCCTGTAGCCAGGCTGATCTGGAGTAGCGATTCTTACCAGGGGCTCCCTCAGGGGATCTACTTCCTTAAGGTGAGCCAGGGAAGCCGCAGCCTTAGCCACAAATTCACCATATTACACTAAAGAAAAGAGGTAATGTTTGTTTATAGATTATGCTAAAATAAAGATCAGAGCCGGACATGGCGGAGACGGAGTAGTCAGCTTCCGCCGGGAGAAGTTTGCCCCCAAAGGCGGTCCAGACGGTGGAGATGGCGGCCGGGGTGGAAGCATCATAGCCCAGGGCGATATCAATGCCAATACCTTGCTCAGCTATCGCTATAATAAGCTGTTTAAAGCAGAAAGCGGAGTCGCCGGATCCGGTTCCCGCAAAACCGGACGTTCTGGCGTGGACACGATACTGACTCTGCCTTTGGGCACCGAAATCTTTGAGCTCAAAGAAGATGGCAGCAAGGTAAAACTGGCTGACGTCACCGATCACGGGGAACAGGTAGTTCTGGCCAAAGGGGGCAGAGGAGGCAAGGGCAATAGCAATTATGCCACGCCTACGAATCAGGCTCCCAGGCATGCCACACCGGGGCGCAGAACCCAGGAGATTGAGCTGGAACTGGTGCTGAAACTGATGGCAGACGTGGGCCTCGTGGGCTTTCCCAATGCGGGTAAATCCACCTTACTCTCGGTGCTTTCTGCAGCCACTCCCAAGATCGCGGATTATGAATTTACCACCTTGGAACCCATGCTGGGAGTGGTGAGAGTCTCGGACTATGAAACCTTTGTGATGGCGGATATTCCCGGCATCATCGAAGGTGCTCACATGGGTAAGGGGCTGGGACATCAGTTTTTGCGCCATATTCAGCGCACCAGCATCCTTTTGTATCTCATCGATATCGCCAGCGAAACCCCCCTGGAAGACTATCAGACCCTGCGCAGTGAACTCTATCTATACGATAGCTTTATGGATAAAAAGCCCTTCAATATCGTGCTCAGCAAAATCGATACTATTCCCGAAGAGGAGCGTGAGGACAGAATCGCCGAAGTGGCCAAGATCTTCAAAGAGACTACTTCGCAAAAGGTCATAGCGATCTCCTCGGTGAGCAATGTGGGGCTGGATGCCCTGAAGTTTCAGCTGTACAAGCAGATTCAGGAAAGCTTGTGACCACAGAGCAGTATCCATCCTGGCTCTGCCTTAAAACCGCTCCGGAACTGCCACTGAGGGCCTGTTTGGAGCTTTTGTCCGTCTATCCTCAGCCTGAGGAATTTGTCGGTGTGGCCCAGCATCCCATCTATCATAGCGGGCTGCTCAAAGCCAACACGGCAGAGCATCTCAAAAAAGCTGTGCTGCCGGGGAATATGCCTCAGATCCAGCAGCTTATGCGGCATCATGAGATCAAGTGTTTGTCCTATCATGAATATCCGGCACGGCTGAGAGAGATCTTTGCTCCGCCTTTGCTGCTTTATGTGCGTGGCGAGATCGAGCCTGCTTTGAAGCAGAAAGCCCTGGCTGTGGTGGGCACCCGCAAACCCACTGCCTATGGTCGGGAAATGTGCCGCAAGCTGCTCGTTCCGCTTTGCGAGAAACAGGTGAGCATCATCAGTGGTCTGGCTTTGGGCATAGATACCGTGGCGCATACCACGGCAGTGCAAAATGGGGCTCTCACCCTGGGAGTTCTGGCCAGCGGCCTGGACATCATCTACCCTGCCCAAAATCTGGAGCTCTCCCGCAAGATTATTAGTAGTGGCGCTTTAATCAGTGAATTTGAACCGGGGGCAAAGCCTGATCGCTGGAATTTCCCAGCCCGCAATCGCATCATCAGCGCTTTATCCGATGCCGTGTTCATCGTGGAAGGTCCCATCACTAGCGGGGCTCTGCTCACAGCCAAAAACGCCATTGAGCAAAACAAGGAGATCTGCGCTTTGCCGGGAAACATCAACAACATCAATGCCGAAGGGCCGAATCATCTGCTCAAAAACGGCGCTGCCTTGATCTCCAAAGCCGAAGACCTGATGTATGTTTTGGGCATAGATCACGAACAGGGCGAGCAGCTGGAGATCAGAGCCCTGCTCAGTGAAGATGAACAAACGCTCTGCGACCTCCTGAAAACAGAGCAGAGACCGCTCAGTTTTGATGAAATCCTGCTCAAAACCGCCTTCCCCATCGGCAGATTATCCACTGTGCTGACCAATCTGGAGCTCAAGGGCTTGATCGCCAAAGAAGGCGGGAATAGCTTTTTCCTGATCTAATCGCTGAGGCGCACTGCTTTGACCCGATACATCATGTGCGAGGCGCTGAGGCCTACTCCTGTGTGGGTGTATGTGGTTTGGTGATGAGGAACCCGGACCAGAAGAGAAAAATCATCAGAAGCTGTAGAGCAATCATTGCAATACAGGTCATAATATTCTGGAATAAAGCCATTCTCATCCGTATTGATGGGATCCCATGAAATCACAGCGTCATTCCCCTGCATCTGAATATAGATATTCGGCCCTGGAACCGCCATTACTGGAGTCCAAGTGAAGGTTGCCCCGGGTTCGGGATAGTTTTCATCGGTTAATGATGCGCTTTTACTGGCTGTAGTACCTGCCTCAGAGTTTGCCCATCCCGCCAAAGTAGTACGATTGGCAAAATTAGATGCAGTAGTTGCAGGAGCTGCTCTGAGTCCGATTTGCCCCGTACAAGGAGAACTGGGCTGCATCAATTGATAGCGCGTACAGACCTGCATACCCTGCTCTTTCAGACAAACCTGGAAATTGAAAGAATCTTCAGTGTTACCTAATCGGCGATAGTTTTTCCACTGTACGATAAATTCACGGTGGGGCGCAGTGCCCTGCTGCTTCATTCGGATTGATGAGCCCGCTTGAGCCTGAAGGTTTCTGGTAAATCCAGCAATTCTGGCAACAAGCACTTCGTCGGGAATAATGGCTATCACAGAAGACAGAGGAGAATGATTACCAGGATTAGTTGACTTCATGTTTATAGCATTTGGCCCCGTACTTGAATCTCCCAAAGAAATCCAGCCATTGGCGTTGATGCCCACTTTATCAAAGTTGTGCCCGGCAAACTGAAAATCAAAACCGATGGGGAAACCAAGACCAACGGTGGTAGGTCCTCCGCTAGTGTTTCCTGGATTGACAAAGTACTCGTCGTCGGTAGTTTCCGAGCCCAAGGAAATACCATCAGTGATTTCCAGATATGTGTTCACGCTATAGCTAAAGCTATATTCAGAAAGGCTGTTTTGTCCCCATAGCAAGAACACACACAGCGACAAAGCCAGTAGAATGACGTTTTTCTTCATGATTCACCTCTTATAGATGTATTTTTGGGATTTATATTTAAGCATGTCTCAAAGCACTAAAGAACATGCCGTTATTTCAGTCCCAGTTCACTGATCTTGCGGGAAAGATTGCTTTGTTGCAGGCCCAAAGCTGCGGCCGTTTGGCTGATATTACCGCCAAAGCGTTCCAACTGCCGGCTCAGATAGCGAATCTCAAACTCACGTTTCTTATCCTGATAATTGGCGGTTTCTTCCCAAAAGTGGACACCATCTTTCGAGCGCGCAGAATCCGGCAGCAGAGCTTGAATATCTTCTGCCTCCAGCATCTCCTTATCACAGAGCAGGTAGATGCGCTCCATGATGTTTTTCAATTCACGTACATTGCCGGGGTAGCTTTGCTGCTGCATTTTTTGCAGGGCGGAGGGCCTGAAGACCTTGATGTGGGTGCCCAATTCCAGAGCCAGATCATAGGCAAAGTGATTGATTAAAAGCGGGATATCGCTGGTCCTTTCTCTTAAGGGTGGGCTTTGGATAGGCACCACGTTCAGCCGGTAGTAAAGGTCTTCGCGGAAAGTGCCCTTTTGCACCATTTCCGGCAGGTTCTGATTGGTAGCGGCGATGATGCGTGCATCGATCCTGTGAGTCTGATTGCTGCCTATGCGCTCAAATTCCCCTTCCTGGATCACGCGCAGGATTTTGGCCTGCGAAGCCAACTCCATATCGCCTATTTCATCCAGAAACAGGGTGCCGCCATCTGCTTCTTCCAGCTTGCCTTTCTTGCGGGCGATAGCCCCCGTAAAAGCTCCTTTTTCAAAGCCAAAGAGTTCGCTTTCCACCAACTCGCGGGGAATGGCAGCGCTATTGAACTTCACAAAAGTCTTGTCACTCCGGCTACTGCGGGTGTGGATGAGGCGCGCGATCAATTCTTTGCCGGTCCCGCTTTCGCCGTAGATCAGGATTTTGGCGTTACTGGGGGCGACCTTGGTGATCAGAGCGTTGAGTTCATGCATCACCGGGCTTTGGCCTATCATCCTCCAGGCGCGTTCACTATCGGCCTGCATGCGCATCAGTTTCATGGTGAGCGCATGAAAATCCAGGGCTTTCTTCACCGTTATCTTGATCTTGGGCAGGGACAGCGGTTTCTCCAAAAAGTCAAAAGCACCCAGCTTGATTGCCTTTACAGCGCTGGAGATATTGCTATTTCCGGAGATCATGATAATGGGGATCTGCGGCATGGTCTTTTTGATCTCTTCCAAGGCTTCAATGCCATTGCCATCGGGCAGAATCACGTCCAGCAGGATAAGGTCCGGATCGCCGTCTTCCAGAGACTCCAGGCCGCTTTTGATATTGGCGAAACTCTGCACTTCATAGCCTTCATCTTCCAGAATATTGCCCAGGCTGATGCGGATGTTTTTCTCGTCGTCTATGATGAATATCTTCATTTCTCCACGTCTTCCATAATCAAAGTAAATTCGCTGCCTTCGGCAGGTTTGCTTTTCACGCGGATGATGGCGCCATTGGCCTCACAGAGCCTTTTTACCAGAGCCAGACCCAGGCCGGTGCCCTTGGACTTTTTGGAGAAATAGGGCTCAAAGATGCGGGGCAGGTCTTTGCTTTCGATGCCTTTGCCCAGGTCTTTGATGCTGAGCACCGCATAGCTGCGCTCTTTATACAGACGGATGTCTATGGCTTTATCAGGCTCTGAGGCGTCTATGGCATTTTGCAGGATATTGGTAATCACCTGATAGAAATGGGTTTTATCAAACCTGATGGTGAGTGTATCGGAAAGATCGAGATTGATTTGATAATTCTGGACGTATGATTTCACAATCTCGCGTATGGACAGAGCGGGACTCAGCTCTTCCGTATTGGGCTGATTCACTTTGGCATAATTTGAAAAGTCCTGAGCCAAAAGCTGCAGATTATCCACTTCCTGGCTGATGATGGAAATGGATTCGGGCAAGAGTTCCTTGATCGTATCGCAGTCCGCTTCCAGACGCTCTTCCAGGCGCTGAACCACAAGCTGGATGGGGGTGAGGGGGTTCTTGATCTCATGGGCGAGGATGCGGGAGAGGTCTTTCCAGATCATCTCTTTTTCCGCCACCAGCAGCCGGGTTTGAGTGGTTTCGAGCTCACGGGACATCACATTAAAGGAGTTTTTTAGCTCCTTCATCTCCGGAATGCCGGTCTCGGGCAGATGCACCGAAAAGTCCCCCTGTCTGATCTGCTCTGTAGCGCGTTTCAGCTCTTTGAGCGGTTTGCTGAGGCGGCAAATAACGAAGATAAAGATGGTGCTGGAGATTACGATAATCAGGAATAAAACCACCGAAGTGGCGATCCTCGAATCTCCCAAAGATGTAATCAATACAGCTTTGGTAGAATTGAAATCCTTCATCAAAGACTCAGCTTTGAGGGAATCCTCCCTGCTATGCAGCTTGAGCTCTCTAAGCCGGCTGGAGAGCTCCATTTTTCCCAGACTGTTGTGAATAATCTCATGTTTGCTCTGAAATACGTTGTTCAGCAGGACGAGGCCTCCGATGGATACGATGATAAAGAGCAGGATGATCCGGGTTCGCATACCGAGCTTGGGCATATTATCTCCTTTTTATTGAGCTTTGCGTAGATCGATCAGGATTTTGGCAGCGGGCTTTTTATACTTCCAGAGTACCATCAGGTCCATCTCTTTTCCCCCTTCCTCAAGGCGCACCAACGGCATTTCCGCTTGGATATTGATGTTGATCAGCCCCCAGGAGCTCTCATAGGGTATATTGAATCTGTACTTTGAGACCTCTTTGATAATCTGCTCTACAGAGGAAGTGCGCAGTACCTCCGGTTCCCCGTCTTTGCGCAGCACATAGATGCCGGTGGCGGGATTGAAGCTGACCAGATGTGTAAGCTGCTGGCTCAGCACTGTGCGGCTTCCGCTTTTGATATTCAGCTTAAAATACACCGGGATGGGTGCCGAAGAGGCAAAGATGGTGCTAAAGTCGTTATCAAAAGCAGAGAGCAGCTCTCCGCTGAGGTACAGCGTACTGCTGCTGCTGTAATGCTTTATATGGCTGAGCTGGGGGTCATTGCCCTGAAATGAAGAAAACAGTAGCATGGAGAGTGCTACCACTCCCGCCATCACTTTCGAGCCCAGCAGTTCAAACATTTATCGTCCTATGAAATGGGTATGATCCTCTCCACCACAGGCGCCAGAGTGAAGGCAATCCTGAGCATTCCATTAATATAGCTCACTTTGGGGTTTTCTTTGTCCAAGGGCAGCTCGGGGAAGAAGATTTTGCGCTCAAAGTGTCCCGTTTCGATCTCCATGTTGTAATAGCTTAGAGGGCAGCTAGAGGCTAGGAAGTTCCGAACCCCGCTGATGCGCAGGTATTCAGGCCCTAGCGAGATGGCGATCTCTTCCTTTTCCACTCCCGCCAATTCCGCCACCACTACCCACTGAGTATCTGTCTGAAAAACATCACATTTGGGATGCCAGGAATCATCGATGGCATTCTCCATGGCCAAAGGGCTTACATTCAAAGCCTGTACTTCGCCGATCAATTTCAGCATCTCACGTTGGATGCCCACCAGGTTGCTAAACAGCTTTTCTTGCATAAAATACTCCTAAGTGCATATTACCATTCAGTTAGCTCACGGAAAAAGAAGCTTTGCTCCTTACCCGGATCGAGACTCACGGTGAAGGTAACTGTGTTTTTCAGTTCATCAAAGCCATAGCGCAATTCCGCAAAAGAGACCTTGGTATTGCCGGAAAGCTGATGTACCACGTTTATCTCTTTGCGCTCCAGGGAGTTATTCTTTACGTTCACATGGATTTCGCGGGAAGAAGAGCGTTGGGAGATGGTCTTTTGATTGCGCACCTGCGAGCTGGCCACCAGGTCAAAGGCCTTGCCGGTAGTGATGCTGATCTCTTCATTGCGGCTGGTGTGATTGATGCTGTCTTCACCGATAAATTCCAGATTTCCGTCCGTATCGGCTTTATAGACCTTGATCACGCCTTTGGGCAGGGGTTTGCCCAAGCCCTGAGCCTCGGTATTCATAAACTTGATGAGGCTTTGCACGCCACTTCCAAAAGTCCTGAATTCATAGACCGCAAATGCCGTAACTGCTTGTGTGGGATAAAGCTCGAGCTGCTTGGTCTGCTTGTTTGCAAAGGAGACCTTCTGATCCAGAGTGTACATGTGAAAATCGTGGAAAGCCTTTTCCTCAAAGGAGGGAGCTGATCCGGCCATCGAATCCATCATCATGGCATCCTCATAGGCTCCGCCTCTGCCCATGTATTTGTTTCTGATCTGATTGATCTCACCGGCGATCAGCTTTAGATTCACGTCTTCAAAGGCTTTACCGCTCTGGTTGTTGATGGTGACCCAGGAATTCAGATCCAGTTTTTTCCCATCCCAGACCGCATTGTAGGTAACGTCCCAGGAAAAGCCACCACTGAGATAAGTCATCATCACAGGATGCTTTCCACCCTTTTCTGCGATCAGGCTCCAGGCCAGGGTAGGCTTGGTGTAAAAGTTTGTGGGCAGCGAGGCCAATTGGAGCCATTGCACTTCACTATCGGCTATCACCAATAGCCGCTTCGTGCTGCTTTCGATAATCCCCACATTGGAGCCGTCAAAGAACTTCAGCGTGCCTTCCAAACGGGATTGATCCTTCATCACAGCCATCACTTCTTTATCCAGATACTTGGCCATGATCTGGTATTTTCCCGCCAGATCGTATTCATAATTCTGTTCTGCCACCCTCAGGCCGGTGCCTTTCACGATCACCGAGCTGGGCATGATGCGGGAGGTGATGTCATCATAATTGTAATTTTGTCGCCCTTGTTTCAGATCCAGGCTAAAGCTCGAGCGAATCAGGGATAAATCATCGTTGTAAATAGTAATCCAGTCTTCCGCCAAAAGTGGCAGAACCAGCGAGAGCAGTAATACTGCGGTAAGTATATGCCTTAGTTTCATGTTAGGCTCCTTATTGTCGGCTTTGTTTATTAGGATTTATTGTAGTAATTTCAGAATAAAAACAGTCTATTTTGGTGGGGTAGAATGTCAAGGATTAATTGAGAATGGAGAATTGAAAATGGGGAATTTGGGGGCTACAGCACAGCCTGGATAGCTTTTATCGTAGTGGCGGACTCCTGTTCCGCCTACATCCTAATCATAGAACACAGATCGAGCGGATTGGGTGGATTTATTGGATTAAAAGAGGTTTCAAAGTAGCGCAAGACGCCGTTCTTGCTGAAGGATAATTGTATAAATACCGATTTGTTTTAAAAATAGCGTAAGATCAAATAATATATACATTACGGTTCCACAGGAACGTCGTCCCACGCTACGGGGCGGTTACTTTTCACTTTGGCTCATATATTGCATAATAATATAAGCACAGGCGCAGAACTCCCTGCACAAAACAGAAGCTGCTCTTTTTAATGGAATTGAATGCGAATATTTTATACGTCTAAATAGATATTTAAAACTTAAGCCATCGCTTTTTGGCGATTGGAACCAATGACATTAAGACAAGCCAGACCGATAGGAGTGTCTGCCATGAAAAAGATTATGCTGTATGCCCTGCTCCTGGCCTTAGCCTTGGGAGCTATCTCAAAGCTCGGTGCCCAAGTAACTGTGACTATTGGTGAAGGTAGTTCTACAAACCTTTCGACCCAGTCGCCCACCCCTTATGGGACCTATGATAAAAACTTCCGCCAGCAATATTTGTACCACGCCAACGAAATCCAGGATGCGGGTGGTGGCTCTGGAAATATCAATTCACTTGCTTTCGAGGTAGAGGGCCTCTACACTTGTCCTCCGATGACGAGCTTCAAGCTGCGCCTCAAACACACGGACCAGACAGAACTGAATCCGGATTTTGAAGCAGGCGACTATCAGGAGGTATTCCTAAGGAACCACTACATCCCAGCTCCCGGCTGGAATGTCCACACTTTCAGCACGCCCTTTGTGTGGAATGGCAACCAGAATATCCTCGTGGAGGTGGTGACCGATCTCAGCACCGAAAACTATGCTCACAATGCCTCTGTGTACTATACTGCTACCACATATAACAGTGCATTGCGCTTTGGTGACGACCTTATCCCCGCGCTCCAGGCCAGCTCTGGTGTTGTGTCCCCGAACCGCGCCAATATCCGCTTTAATATGGCCGAATTCCCCCTTACTGCCCCTCCTTATGCTGCACAGCTCATATCCCCTCCTGATGGAGCCACGCTGCTGAGGCCCACCACTTCTTTTTCGTGGATATCAGGAGGAGGTGCCACCGTGGGCTACAAGCTGAATTTTGGCACAAACAATCCGCCCAGCAATATCGAATACATGCTGGATCTGGCAGACGCTAGCAGCTATACTCCCCCTTCTGGCCTGGCCTTTGATACTACTTATTACTGGCAGATCGTTCCTTACAATAGCGTAGGCAATAGCGCAAACTGTCCGGTATGGAGTTTTAGCACTCATGGCGATACCACTATCTACGAATTGCCTTATACCCAGAATTGGGATGCGGTCACAGTGCCTGAACTGCCCTTTGGTTGGACTGCGCTTGCAAGTACTACATCTGCCTGGGCTACGGTAGAGACTACAGATTCCTTCTCATATAGCCCCCCTAATTGTGTGAGAATATTCAAAGGCACCAATACCTTCGATCAACTGCTTTTGGTCTCTCCAAAAATCAGCCCTCTGATTCCCATGAATTCTATCAGGATAAAAGCTCGGATCAAAAATGCCTACTCCCTGCAGGTGGGAGTGATCACAAACCCGGCTGATCTTTCGAGCTTTGAACCAGTTAAGACCATTTTCAGAAGCGGCTCAGAATTCGCAGAATGCGAGATTCCGCTGAGAACTTATACCGGTGCAGGACGCCATATTGCTTTCCGGCATTCCGGAGATAATCCTAACCGAAGGTACTATATAGATGATCTCATCCTGGAAGAAATCGCAGAGCACGATCTGGCTGCCACAGCCATCCGGGGGAACTTTACGCCCAGTGTAAATGCGACCACATATTGCAGTGTGGATATCCTGAATTATGGAGCCGCTGCCCAGAATAGCTACACTGTAAAGCTAGTTGACAGCGAAGGCCTGGAGCTTGGCTCTGCGGCCGGACCTACGATACCAGCCGGAGAAACTATCACAGTAAGCATTCCCTGGACTCCCACCCAAGAGGGTGAAATGAGCATTTATGCCAAAGTAATTCTGGCCTCAGACATGAATACTCTCAACGATGAAACGCCCCCGCAAAGTGTATCTGTAAGGCCGGAAGGTACATACAGCGTCACTATAGGAGACGGAGATCAAACTCAACTCGTGCCTTGGAATTTCAATGCCTATTACAGTCTATTCCAGTGCCTGTATCTTCAGGATGAGATTGGCACCTCGGGCAAGATTACGGCTTTAAGTTTTTACAATAACTTCCATGATGCCGTAATGGATACTCCGATCAAGATCTGGCTGCGCAGCACTATCGTACAAGACCTTTCCTCAGGCTTGCTGGATCCCCACAGCCTGACCCTGGTATATGATGGCACCGTGGATTTTCCGGCTGGAGAGAATACTATTACCATTCCGCTGCAGGTTCCATATAGCTATGCAGGTTACAATCTGGTGCTATACACCAATCGTCCCTTGGATACGAATAGATACACTAATCTCAATCGCTTTAAAGCCCAGACTGTGGGAACAAACCGTGCCCGTTATTCGATATCTTCAGACTTCAATTATGATCCCATGGCTCCCTCTGGCCATGGAATGCTGGGCGGCATCTTCCCCAAAATCACTCTCATCATGGAGCCCCTGGCTGATGAAGCTACTTATGTAGTCACACCAGCCGCGCACAATTTTGGTGATGTGTCTGTATCTGAGACTGCGCAGCAGGATATCACCATCTCCAATGCCGGCGGGGCAGCTCTGGGCATCAATAATATTTCCATTTCAGGAAACCCGGCTTTTACTTTGACTGGCCTCCCGGCTCTGCCGGCAAGTATCAATACCGGAGGAAGCCTGGCTTTTGGCGTGAACTACAGCCCTGGCAGCGCGGGAGTGCACAGTGCTCAAATCTTGATTACCGATAATCTGAGCCGCGAACTGCATAGGATAAACGTGCAAGGCATTGGATACGACGCCACTATCTATAGCTTGCCATTTACGCAAAACTGGGATACCGCGACTGTGCCGGATCTCCCGCTGGGCTGGTCTGCTATGAGACTTAGTAATGAAGCATCGTACACCTCAATAAATACCAGCACAGAAAGCCCTTACAGCGCGCCAAACTGTATGAAGATGTGGTATAGCCATAATGTCACTGAACAATTGTATCTTATTTCACCGCTTATTGACGACGCCATCGACATCAGCAAGATCCGCATAAGGGCCATGATGAAAGACTGGGGAGCTCTCAGGACGCAGATCGGAACTATGGTGGACCCCACAAATCCCCATAGCTTTGAGCTGGCTGGAACCTTTACTATAGTAGGGGATTGGACTTATGGCAATTGGTCTGAATATATTGTGTCTCTTACCCACCACACCGGAGTGGGACGATACATTGCTTTCCGGCCAGATCCTACGGTCAGCGGTTTCTCTATGTGCATGGATGACCTTGTCTTTGAAGAGATTGTGCCAAACGATCTGGCGGCGATTTCCCTGAGGGGAAGCACGACCTGCCCCCTTGGCCTTGCGACAGATTATACGGTAAGAATATTCAACAATGGCTATAGCACCCAATCTAACTATCAGGTTCAGCTTGTGAATGCTCAGGGCAATGTCCTGGCCGTCACAGCCAGAGAAAATATCGCTGCCGGTGAAACTGCAGATGTCATCCTGAGCTATATCCCCAACACTACTGGCTTTGGTGAAATAATGGGCAAAGTGGTCCTGGCAGGAGATAGTAATAGCGTGAATAACAAGACTCCGCCCTTGGGCATCCTGGTCCCGCCAGTAAACATGTTCTCTGTCACCATTGGAGATGGAGACGAGTATCTGCACGCTCCCTGGGATTTTTCTAATAAAAACAGCCTGTTTCAGGCTTTGTACTACCGTAGTGACATCGGCAGTTTTGGTAAGATCGTCGGTATATCTTTTTACAACAGCTTTGAGGCTGAGATACCCGATACCCCCATCCAGCTCTGGCTGGGCAACAGCTATCTATCTGATCTCAGTGCCGGCTGGATAGACCCCACTACTTTGACCAAGGTCTATGATGGCATGATGCACTTTCCTGCCGGGGAAAACACTATCACCATCCCCCTCAGTAGGCCCTACAACTATGTTACCGGCAATCTGGTGCTCTACGCACATCGCCCCATGGACAAAAGGTATTACCGTCCTGAGTACAATTTTCAGGGCCAGACTGGGAGCGCAAACTGCGCCCGTAGGATCTCTCGGGACTATGACGCATTCAATCCGATGCAGCCACCGATCTATGAGACAGAGCTGTCCGGCAGCCTCCCCAAAACTACCTTTCTTATCACTTCCAATGACCTGGGATCACTCTCCGGGCTTGTAACTGCTTCAGGCAGTCCGCTGCCCGATGTGGAGCTCAATATAGACTATGCCGCCGGCCTCCAGACTGTTAGCTCTGCTTCTGGGGAATACTGCTTTCCTTTCCTGCTGCAGGGAGATTACACCCTCTTCGCACATAAGGCGGGATATGAAGATCAGTCTATAGCTTTCACTATTGTAGAAAGACAAAACACCCCCCTTGATCTGCAAATGATAGCATCTATTCCAGTAAGCGTAAGCGGAACCATCCTGGGCAGCGACAACCCTGCAACAGGCCTGGCTGAGGCCACGGTAACTATACATGGTATAATAAATTACACTGCAAGCACCAATGCCGCAGGGCAGTTTGTAGTAGAAAATATTCCTTCCGGTAATAGCTATGATTATACCATCAGTAAAGCCGGATATCAGAGAGAAACCGGAACTATCACGGTGGGCTCTACTAATCTCGATTTGGGCACCATCATTTTATTGGAAGACGCTTACCTCCCGCGCAACGTGGTGGCAGAGATGAATAATATGTACACCGCTGTTCTACTGCAATGGGAAGCTCCTGATGCACTTAGCAGTGCGCACCTGGCTTTGAGAGCCAGGAATATGCCTGCTGCGGCCCAGCCCAATAGCTGTGCTGGCAGAGCCCTGGTGGGATACGAGATCTACCGTATCGCCTCCGGTCAGGAAGATAATGAGGCCAGTTGGACCCTGCTCAATGAAAATCCGATCAACACTCTTGCCTATGAAGACCATGACTGGTTTGATACTATCGGCGGCATCTGCCGTTGGGGTGTAAAGGCGATATACACCGGCGGTGTCAGCTCTCCCGCCGCTTTGTCCAACCTTCTGGTAGGTCCCTCTACCGGCAAGATCGTCGGCTTTGTTTATGATGAAGAAGGTCAGGGAATCTCAGGTGCCACCGTAACTACTGGTTATTATAGTTCTAACACGAGTTCCACCGGTGCTTATGCTCTGGAGCTGCTCATGGGAGTTTACTCTGTTACCGCCTGGGCAAATGGCTATTACGGCGTCACCGTCGACAACGTAGAGGTTTTCCCATTGCATGAGACCAGCTTAAACTTCACTCTCAGTATAGAGTGGGTTGCCAACCAGAACGAAGTGAACCTTGTGACAGCTACTGCGCTGAAAGGCAACAATCCCAACCCCTTCAATCCTAGCACCACCATCCACTACGATATTCTGGAGCCCTGCAATGTGCGCCTGGATATCTATAATATCAAAGGTCAGAAGGTGCGCAGCCTGCTGAATGAAGCAAAGAGCAGTGGAAGCCACAGCATCGTCTTTGATGCTCGTGACGAGAGTGGTAGAGCCCTGAGCAGCGGCGTATATTTCTACCGCTTTACCGCCGGTAAATACACTGCTACACGCAAGATGCTGCTCATGGAATAGCTTGTGCCGGACGCTGTTTCTGCTTTAGCTGGTGCGAGCCTCAACGAAAAGAAAAGTCACACGGATTGTACGGATCAAAGGGATTGTACGGATAAAGAGGCAGTTGTCACCTGCTGGGCTATTGGCATTCGCCTGGCGTCCTACCGGACTGGTTTGATTCATAGTATTGGAAGCTCAAAACAAGCACCCTGATTGGCTGTTCAGATTCCCCTCGCCCATGCGATGTCGTGGAGATGACGTGGAGATAGCAGGAAAAAATCCTCTTATCTCCACATCATCTTCACCACAGGCTATGCAGGAAGAGCACTATGCTTCAAGCTTCTGGGCAGGCTGAAAAAAGCAAAAAGATTGGCTGATAAGCAAGAAAAGCTGCAGGCCGGCAACCAGCAACAGCCCTTCCCCCAAAGTATCCATATATCATAGTTATAATAGTTATGAAGATAGCCTGTTAGCTCTCATTCATGTCATAAAGGCTTATAATTTCGGTTCAATACCTTATCAAAATGAGTCCTGTAGAAATGATATATTAGATAGCAAACGAATGTAAAACAAGGGATTGAGCCCAGTAAAGATGATATTTTGGAGAGCAACCTGGATCAGTTCATAATCAGACTTTAGCAAAAAATGGGGAACTGCCTACTCACAGCGTGACCCTGAGTTCTTTCTATCTGGGTAAATATCAGGTGACACAAGCGGAATATCTGGCGGTTATGGGCTTCAATCCAGCCTACGCTTATGGAGTTGGGGATAATTATCCAGTTTACTACGTGACCTGGTCTTCAGCCCTGAAATACTGCAATCTGCGTAGTATGAATGAGGGTTTGACGCCTGTTTACAGTATCAGCGGCTCTACCAATCCCGCTGACTGGGGAGCGACAAATGATCCTGATTTCTTGTATAGCGGTTCAGATGATCTGAGTGCTGTGGGCTGGCATACTGGAAATAATACCCCCCTATGGCTCAAAACCAGTTGGAACTAAAGAGCCGAATGCCCTCGGTCTTTACGACCTGAGCGGGAATGTATGGGAATGGTGTTGGAATTGGTTTGACCAATACAGCAGCAGTCCCAGCAACAATCCTACATGCCCCAATAGCGGCTCGGTCTGTATGCTTCGGGGCGGAAGCTGGAACAATGACGTCTATTACTGCCGGATTGCGTATCGAACCAGCAACACGCCGTCAAGCAGATTATTCTACTTCGGCTTCCGGCTCTGCAGGTCAGGTTTGTAGTCTTTTATCAGATGCTATCGTAGTGCAAGACGCTGTTCCTGCTGAAGAATAATCGTATAAATACCGATTTGTTTTAAAAATCATGGTTCCGCAGAAGCGGCGTCCTGCTCTAGAGCAGTTTATGCTTGACAAATAGAGGCTTTACAGCCAAATGCACCTTGTGAAAAAAGTCAGACTTTTTACCTGCGAAATCAAACGACACCGACAGATAGCCCCTGAGCTATGTGCAGTATGTCCGCGTGTGGCAAAATGCAAGGCATTCAGGGTCTGGCACCAAACTCACCATCAGGAATATCTGGATTTTGTACTGGATATTATCAATAGATTCCCCGAAAAATATCAAATGGAGGTTCAGTTCATGAACGAGAAACAACACTTCGTACAAATTGTGGACATGGAAACTGGCAAGATTGAGCGCATTGCGAACTTAAAAGAAATCGATGCCATGAGCCCGGAAGAAAAGCTGGCGCTCTCCAAGAACAAAAGTCTCTTTGTGGTAACCCATCGCCTGCAGCCCATTGTGAAAGTGACTCTAAAGAGATCGGTGATTACCAAGCCCATGCAATTTGGAGTAGTCCCGGAAGAGCTGCCGGAGCCGGAGCCCACGCCCACACCCGCACCCAAGGCCAAAGAAAAGAAAGCGGAACCAAAGGCTGCACCCAAGGCTAAGGAAACTAAACCGGAGCCGGAGCCAGCGCCGAAGAGCAAGCCCCGGAAAAAGGCTTAAGGGTCAATAAACGCAAGCCCCCTAAAAAAAAGCTTTTACAAAATTGCGCTATCTAGAATACTGGCACATAGTAAAAGATTGCACGCCCAAGACAGCTTGTAAGGCAGAAAATGCTCTGCCCAAAAAAGGAGAAATGTATGTTTAATTTAGATGAAAAACATTTGGAAGCAGCTAAGAAAATAGCTCTGGAAAATCGCAAGAAAAAACGTTGTGACGAATGTTATGACCGCGGTTGGATAGGCGTATCCGAGCAAAATCTGCTGGTGCTGTGCACCCGTTGTGTGGATATGGATGCCGCCATGGAAGACTGGAAGAAATATGTGGGCGAACATGAAGAGCTGAAAGAGCACTTTGCTGAGCTCTTTGAAGAAGCGCCCGAAGAAGCGGTGGAAGGCGAAGAGCACCCCGCTCAACAGGAATATGAACACAAAAAGTCCCACCCAGTGGGAAAAATGGCCTATGTACCCGGCCCCAAACGAACAGGAAGAGCAAAGAAGATCTAAATAAAGCTATGTATAAAACTACCGATCCAAAAGAAAATCCTCGGGATTTCGAGGCCCGCATCCGTGCATATTGGGAAAAGCACGCCTTAGCCCAAAAAAGCGTCGATTTCAGGGAAGGAAATCCGCAATTTATATTTTACGAAGGCCCGCCCACGGCAAACGGCAAGCCCGGTATTCACCATGTACTGGCTCGCACCTTGAAAGATACAGTCTGCCGCTACAAGACCATGACCGGTTTTCAGGTAAAACGCAAAGCCGGCTGGGATACCCACGGACTTCCTGTGGAGATCGAAGTGGAAAAAGCTCTCGGTCTGGAAGACAAGCGCGGTATCGAAGAATATGGCGTGGAAGAATTTTGTGCCAAATGCCGGGCTTCAGTATTTTCTTATGAAAAGCTCTGGCGTGAAATGACCGAGCTCATGGCCTATTGGATCGATCTGGACAATCCCTATATCACTTTGGACAATGACTATATAGAAAGCGTTTGGTGGATTTTAAACGACTTTTTCCAGCGCGATCTGATCTATAAAGCGCATAAGATCGTGCCTTATTGCCCCTCTTGCGGCACACCTCTTTCTTCCCACGAAGTGGCTCAAGGCTATCGTGATGTGGAAGACCCCTCCGTCTATGTGCGTTTCAAAGCCTTGGGCGAGGAGAATACCTGGTATCTGGCCTGGACCACTACGCCCTGGACTTTGATCTCCAATGTGGCGCTGGCGGTGCATCCAGATAAGACTTATGTGAAAGTACTGCATCACGGGCAGAATCTCATCCTGGCCAAAGCGCGTCTGGAGGTTCTGGACGGCGACTATGAGATCCTCGCCGAAATGAAAGGCTCCGCTCTGGAGCGCCGCTCTTATGAGCCGCTCTTTAGCTATGTGCCAGTGGATAAACCGGCCTGGTTCATCGGCCTCGCAGATTATGTATCCATGAGTGATGGCACAGGGATCGTGCACACAGCTCCGGCTTTTGGCGCTGATGACTACAGTCTGGGCACGAAATACGATCTGCCTTTTGTCAATCCGGTGGATGCAGAGGGGAAATTCGAAGCAGCGGTTACCCCTTGGGCCGGCATCTTCGTAAAAACTGCGGATAAAGAGATTATTCGCCACCTGAAAGACAGCGGCAAGCTCTATCGCCGCGAGCAGATCAAGCACAATTATCCTTTCTGCTGGCGTTGCAGCAGCCCCCTGATCTATTATGCCCGCGAGAGCTGGTATATCCGCACCACGCAGTTCAAAGACCAACTGATCGAGAACAACAAAAAGATAGATTGGTATCCCTCCTTTGTGGGAGAAAAACGCTTTGGCGAATGGCTGGAAAACAACGTGGATTGGGCGCTTTCCCGCGACCGCTTTTGGGGAACTCCGCTCAATATCTGGGTCTGTGAAGACTGCGGACACAAGAGCTCAGTAGGCTCTCGTGCCGAACTGGCCCAAAAAGGCAAAATGGAATCCGGCGCAGCAGTGAGTGAAGATATCGAGCTGCACAGACCTTATATCGATGAAGTAAAGCTGGCTTGTGAGAAATGCGGATCTGTAATGCATCGCACCCCGGAAGTGATTGACTGCTGGTTTGATAGCGGAGCCATGCCCTTTGCGCAGTGGCACTATCCTTTTGAAAATAAAGAGCGCTTTGAGACCGAGCTGTTCCCGGCGGATTTTATCTCGGAAGGGATAGATCAGACCCGGGGCTGGTTTTACAGCATGCTCACCATCTCCACCCTCTTTAAGGGGGTATCTTCCTACAAAAGCTGTCTGGTAAACGACATGGTTTTGGATAAAAAGGGTCAAAAGATGAGCAAAACCAAGGGTAACAGCGTGGATCCCATCGAGCTAATGCACGATTATGGCGCCGATGCCATCCGCTGGTATCTTCTGGAAGTGAGCCCGCCTTGGGTACCCACCCGCTTTGACGTGGACGGTGTGCGCGAGACCATCAGCAAGTTCATTGGAACCCTGAAAAACGTTTATGCCTTTTACGCAACCTATGCGAATATAGATAATTTTGATGCCGGTAGCTATCCCACAGACTGGGAAAGAGATGCCGAGATCGATCGTTGGATCATCTCACGTCTGCAGAGCCTCATCAAAGATGTACGCGAATATACTGAGATCTACGAATTTACCCGCAGTGTACGGGCTATCCAGGACTTTGTGATCGATGAACTCTCAAATTGGTATGTACGCCGCAGTCGCCGCAGATTCTGGTCTTTTGAACTGAGTGAAGACAAGATCCAGGCCTATCGCACCTTGTATATGGTGCTGCTTGAGATCAGTAAACTCATTGCCCCCTTTGTGCCCTATCTGGCTGAAGAGCTTTTCCAAAACCTCAAAGGTGGGGAAAGCGTGCATCTGGCGGATTACCCGGTGAGTGAAGCGCAGTACATAGATGCAGAGCTTCAGCGTGATATGCAGGCTGTGATCGACGTGGTATCGTTGGGACGCACAGCCCGGGGCGAGAGTAATCTCAAGATTCGCCAGCCTTTGGGCGTGATGTATGTGCCGGGCAAATTGCGCGAGTCTTTGGACAAGATGCTCGATTTGATCAAGGAAGAAGTGAATATCCAGCAGATCAGGTATGTAGAAACAGACAGCGACTTTGTGCAGTATGAGCTGAAACCAGATTTTAAGGTGATGGGCCCCAAGTATGGCAAGCAGATGAAGGCTATCGCAGCCTATTTGCAGAAGGCAGATTCCGCTCAGGCTCTGCGTGATTTTGCCGCAAAAGGCTCTTTTGAATTTGATTTAAATGGCGAGCACGTCACCCTCTTGCCGGAAGACTTGCAGGTGCAGATTCTCCCGCGGGAAGGCTATGTCTTTGCCAGCATGAAAGATATATTTATCGCTCTGGATACTGAGCTCAATGAAGAGCTGATCCTGGAAGGTTATGCCCGCGAACTGATCAATAAGATCCAGTTTTCCCGTAAGGAGCAAGGCTTTGAGATCATGGACCACATCAGTATTTCCTACTGTGGGGATGAGCAGATCGATAAAGCCATTGCCAATCACAAAGACTATATCATGAGCGAGACTTTGGCCGAGGAAATGGTAAAACAGGACGATCCCTGTCTGCCTCAGATAGATATTAACGGCAAAGAGATCGGCTTGAAGGTGACCAAGAATCATGCCTAAGAACCCGGAGGCTACCACGATGCAGTACTGCTTGAATTGTGGGGAAAAGATCCCCGAAAAGGCGAAATTCTGTCCTTTTTGCGGAGAGAATGTGGTGTTGGATGAACTGCACAAGCCAGCAGTAGAAAAGGAAGCTGCCCAGGAAATTAAGCCGAAAGCAGAGGCCCCGGTCTCCAGCCCGGAAACTGACAAAAACATCACCTTGCTGAATCCCGGTGATAGCTTTGAGGGCTACAAGATCCTACGCATGATGAATAAAGACAAGGAAGGCATCAAGTACATAGCCGAGAAAAACGGCAAAGAACATGTACTCAAGATCTTCTTCAAATCCAGCTTCCACAATATGGACAGCCTCTTTGGCATCCAGATGAGGCTGAACAGACTGAACCATATCCAAGATGCCCACATCGCCAAAGTGACCGAGGTAAATCAAAGCCACTCCCCGGCTTTCATGGCTGTGGAATATGTGCATGGGGTTTCTCTGGCTGAAATCAAGCAATACAATCCCGAACGTCTAACTGAAGAGCTGGTGAGGGAAATTGCCAAAAAACTGATTAAAACTGTGATGCAGGTACGCAAACATGGCCTCAGCATCTCAGATCTGCAGCTCAGCAGCATCATGATAAAAGACAATTCAGAGCCCGTAATCCTTTCCAGTGGCATTGGCTACAATGAAGAGGATGAGCGGGAGGATATATTTATTATAGGCACCGTCATCGCACAGCTACTTGCCACCAACCCTCTGTACCGGAATATATATAACCCGGATCGCCTTAGACTCAATAAATTTACGAAGATAGTAGGCGTGACCATGGCTCTGAATAAAATCCTGGCCGAAAGCCTGCATCGCAATGTCTCGCAGCGCTTTGGGAGCTTGGATAAATTCTATACGGCAATCGACAAACTGGGCCCTGTGGAGGGTGCGGAAATATGCACCGTGCAAGATACCAGCTTCCTGGATCCCGATAAAAAGCAAGAAGATATCATGCCCAAATCCAGAATCGAGATTGGTTTCTGGATTCTGATCGGCGTGGTGGTAGTGCTGATGATCCTGCTTTTTACCACAAACATCTATAAGGTAATCTTTGGTGCAGATGAAGATAAGCTGCAATTCACCGGATTTGTCTGGGGAAAAGACTCTGTAGAAGACAGCCTCGCCCAGCGCATCGAAGATGCCCAGGGGACAGTAAACAGCTCGGAACCGGTTTTGACTACCTATGGTCAATTAAAGGGCAGCACGCTGGACGAGAGACAGGATCCCAGACGTCTGCCCGCTGTGCCCCAAAGCAAAGACGCCAGCTCTGCACCGGTGATCAAGCCATCACAACCGGGAAGGAACTTCGTAAGAATCGAGCCTTCCACTTTTGGTTTTGGCAGATTGGGCGAAAACCTGGCGCATAACGTATCTATATCTGCATTTTACATCAGCAAATACGAGGTGACCCAAGGCGAGTGGAGCCGTTTTATGAAGCCTGCCAATGCCACCAATTTTGGAGAAGATCTTCCTGTGGATAATGTGAGTTGGTTCGACATCGCCATATACTGCAATGGGCTCAGTGAAGCGGAGGGACTTACTCCCGCCTATCGCATCCGGGGGCTGGGTGCTTCCCGGGTGGTGAGTTGCGATTTTAACGTCAATGGTTACCGTTTGCCCACCGAAGCCGAATGGGAAGTGGCTGCAAAAGCCGGGAAGCTATATAATTACAGTGGTTCAAATGACCCTGCCGATGTCGCCTGGTATCGGGATAACTCCGCCGGCAAATTGCGTAAACCAGGTGGCAAAAGCCCCAACGATTTTGGCATCTATGATATGAGCGGAAACGTCTCAGAATGGGTCTGGGACTGGCTGGATGCAAACTACCCAAATTCTTTGACCACATTTATCAACCCCACCGGACCGGAGACCGGAACTCAAAAGACCATCCGCGGCGGCAATGTGATGAACAGCGAAGGCCGCAATCTGAATATTCTCTGGCGCGAGCGGGGTGACCCTAATAAGGGATATCAATTCGTGGGGTTCAGGCTGGCAAGAAGTAAGTAATTGTGCTGTCAGCTTTTGACACCAGGGACCAAGCCGCTGGATCGAACTTGCTTCCGGCATAGTTAGAGCTGTATTAGAACCGGATTAAATGGAAAAGGAAGAGTTGAGTTTTCTGCAAGCGCATGATCTGGCGGCCGCGGAAAAAGAAAGATTAGATGTTTTTTGCTTTGAAAAAGAGCCGGAATAAAAGGATAGAGTCCCCACACTGTGGGAAAACTGGCAAAATAAAGCGACATTGCTTATTTTGTCTATATAAACAAAGATATAGGATGAAGTTTTAATGAAAGAAGTAAGATATAAGATAGTGAAGAATGCGGATAGCTCCCGCATTTTGCACTTATACAGGGCTGCAGGTTGGTGGCAACAGGAAGATCGGCCCGAGGACATAAAAACCATCGACGCTATTATTGCCAATAGTTTCTGCTTTGTAGTAGCCATCTATGAGGGTGAAATTATCGGTATGGGCAGAGCGATTTCAGACGGAGTGAGCGATGCCTATATCCAGGATGTAACTGTTTTGGAAGAGTATCGGGGCCAGGGCTATGGCAAGGGCATCGTGCACAAGTTAGTGGAGTATCTGCGGGAGCAAAAGCTGCAGTGGATCGGCCTCATCTCAGAGCCAGGCTATGAGAGCTTTTACACAGCTCTGGGCTTTGGTGTGATGAAGGATTATACTCCCTTTCTGTTTTCAAACGAGGAAATATGACAGAGCAAACAGTGATGCCGGGGCTCAATCGGTTGGAAATCTCACACACTCTGATGCTCCGCGAATACCTGAGCAAATACCCCCGGGAAAACTGCGATTATACGATCACAAACCTCATCACCTGGGGCGAAATCTATGATAACCACTTTCTTCTGTGCAAAGAGCGGCTGGTGATCTTCAATCCCCAGTATCAGTATGTCTATTTTCCGGTAGGAGAATACCTGACGCCCCTGGAGCTCAAGGACATGGTTACATGCTTTCAGAAGTACTACCCCGAAGCCAAAATGATCCTGATTCCCAAAGAGTACATCGATGAATACCCCGATTTGCAAGACTATTTCGACATCAATGAAGACAGGGATTGGGCAGATTACATCTACAGCGCCGAAGATATGGTGGAAATGCGGGGCAAGAAGCTGGCCAAGAAAAAGAACCTGATCTCACAATTCCGGCGGGCTTATCCGAACTATAAAGTGATGAAAATCACCGAAGACAGACTACCGGTAATCATGAGTTTTACCCACAAATGGCGGCGGGACCGCGATGCCGAAGGCGCTTATCTGATGACGGAATTGCAGGCGATCGAGAACACTATCAAACACTGGAATCAGCTTCCCGTGGATGGGATTATCATCTGTCTGAATAACAGGATTGCGGCTTACTCTATCTTCAGTCCGCAGACCCTGGATATGGCGACAGTGCATTTTGAGAAGTTTGACCCTTACAAAAAAGGCTCTGCTCAAGTGGTGACCTGGGAGACGGCGCGCTATTTATTGGACAATTATCAATGGATCAATCGCGAGCAAGATATCGGTCTGGCGGGGCTGAGACACGCTAAGATGAGCTATATTCCGGATCGTCTGGCTCCTTTCTTTGGGTCGATACTAAAAGCAGATAGCACACCAGCCACATAAGGAAAAGGGCCACCCCAAAGGTCAAGATCCGCGAGGGTTGCGGGATAACAACCATCTGCCAGAATACGGGATAGCTATCGGCTTTTTGCCAGCGGTTGCGCATCTGCAGAATCTGGCTATCCTCTTGGAATTCCAACAGCTTAGTGAGTTGTTTGATATGGCTTTGATGCTCTGCCCGGCTGGCTTTGTGGCCTTTCAAATCATAGTAGCTGTAGCCATGATAATCAAATTCGGGCAGTTTTTCTTTGAGCGCATTCAGCCCCTTGTAATACAAGCTTTTGGCAAAAGGATCGCGGGTCTGTTCATAATAGGACTGCAGCTCAATGAGCACGCCCATCATGCCGCTCAGCGTATAATAGGGCTGCGGCGAGGGATATTGCATATACCAATAGCTGCTATCGGAGAGCGCATGCGTAAGGCCCGCAGCCTGGGGGCTGAGGCTATTTAGGGTGCGCTGGGCTTTGCTATAGATCTTTAGATCCCGCTGCATGCCGGCCCGGGCGACCAGGACGTTCATCAGCACCGCTTGGCTGAGGGCAGATTGCCAGGGTGCTTTTTGTGCGTATTTTGGTAAATCATAGCTGTAATCGATGAAGCTGGTGGAATCAGTCTCGTTAAGCTGGGCAAGCAGCCAATCTGTGAGGAGGATAAAGTCTGCCTCATTGCCGCTGAGGCGGCGCTTTAGATCGGCCTCCTGAGCGGCACGAGCTACTATCAAGGGATCGTAATGCCGCTCCTGTTTGCCGGTTTCCTGCATCGGAATGCCATCCTCGTCATAAGTGCTGAAAGATCTGCCCAAGAGTTTAGCACTGCCTTGTCCGAGCAGGCTAAGGATCTGCGTTTCTGCTACTTGCCAGATTACGCTGACAAAGAGCAGGGAGATCAACGCGCTAAAGAGGGCTATATTTTTTCTGCTCATCTTCTCCCCTTTTTGAAGATAAAGCTCAAGGTGTAAAGCAGGGCCTGGCAGACCACGATGGTGGCTCCGGTGGGTAGATTCAAAGCGAAAGATACGGCAAAACCTGCCAAGGCAGAAATAATGGCCACAATCACAGAGATAAAGATGGCTTTATAGAGTTTGCAGGTGAGATTGAAGGCCGTCACAGCGGGCAGGATGAGCTGGGCTGTAACCAATATAATCCCTGCACTTTTGAGGTTGAAGACTATATTGGCTGCCAAAAGCAGGTAAAAGATCTTGTCCACGGCCTGGGTGCGAATGCGAAAGACCTTGGACATCTCCGGGTTGTAGCTCAGGTAAAACAGCTCTTTGTAAAAGAAGAGCACATAGGCGATATTCAGCACATTGAGCAGGCCCAAAGCCCAGAGCTCGGAAGCTGAGATCAGCAGTACATTACCAAAGAGGTAGCTGGCCAGATCGAAGGTATAGTCTTGCTTCAGCGAGATCAGGATGATGCCCAGAGCCATGGACAGCGACAGGAAGATGGTGATGGTATTGGCTTCCTGAATCTTGTATTTCTGGGAGAGCCAGGATATGCCCAAGGCTACTATGCTCACAAACATCCAGGCGCCAAAGGTGAGATTGAGCCCGGAAATCATGGCCAGCGCGATGCCGGCAAAGGCAATATGGGAAAGCGCTTCACCCATGTAAGAGATGCGCCTCAGCGTTACATAGGGCGCAAAGATGGCCAGAGAAATCCCGCTCAATACGGCTCCGACCAGGGCAGAGATCAGAAAAAGTGGCATCAGTATTCCTTTTCGATGAGGCGTACACTATCGCCAAAAGTATTGCGAATGACTTCGGCATTGATGAGTTCGGCGTTGTTATGGCAGTGCAAACGCCGGTTCAGACAGATCAGGAAAGTGCAGTATTTGGACAGGGTGTGCAGGTCGTGGGAGACTGTGATGATGGTCTTGCCGGCTTCATTGAACTTCTTGAGCAGCTTGAAGAAACTGGTGACCCCGGGGCGATCGATACCGGCCTCAGGTTCGTCCAAAATCAGGTATTTGCTGTCTGTGAGGATGGCGCGGGCCAGGAGTACACGTTGATATTCTCCTCCGGAAAGGCTGCCAATCTGAGCTCCCGCCTTTTCCCCGATTCCACACATGTGCATCACTTCCACGGCTTTGGTTTCGTGCTCCTTATTGAAGCGCCGGCCCCAAGGCAGAGTACCAGCCATGCCCATCAATACTATGTCCCGTGCCGTAGCGGGAAAGCTGCGGTCAAATTCTTCTCTTTGGGGCAGATAGCCAAAGCTGTTCGCCTTCAGCCATTTCTTCTGGGGAATGCCGTCTATTATAACGCTGCCTTCCTGCATCTCGATCAGCCCCAAGAGCAGCTTGATCAGGGTGGATTTGCCCGCTCCATTGGGCCCGATGATGGCGGCAAACACACCATCCGGGATCTCGAGATTGATATCCTCGAGGATGGTTTTATTGGCAATCTGGTACTGCAGGTCCTTGAAACTGATCATTAAAAAGCCTGTTTCATGGCAGCCCAATTTGCCAGGATCAGTTCTGCAATGGTGTTCACCTTCAAAGTGGAGCCGATGGGGTCCAGGGTATAGAGCTTGAGGCCATATTCTTTGGCCAGGACCTGGGCGGATTTGGGGTTTTGTTGCGGCTCGATGAAGATGGCTTTGACACCGTGGCTGCGGATTTTGCTGCCCAACTCAGTGAGCTCACGGGCACTGGGCTCTTTCCCTGGGGAGCTTTGCACCCAGCCCAGATAATCGATATCATAATCCCGGGTAAAGTAATGAAAGCTATTGTGATAGGTCACCAAAGCGGGCTGCTGCAGTTCGGCGCGCTCGCGCTTAATCTGTTCATCTGCCTGCCTTAATTCTGCTTGCAGCAGCTCATAATTGTGGTTGATCAAAGGCGCATAATCCGTAAAGCGTTCGACCAATTCATTCTTGATCTTGGTGCTCAGCTTGCTCATCATCTGAATGGAAGTCCACAGATGCGGGTCTGCGCCTGCGTGCTCGAGATGATCCTCTTCGTCTTCATGCTGATGGATGAGTAGATCCCGCACCTGGTTCAAGGAATCCAGGGCAATGCTGTCGTACAAAAGCAAAGCACAGATCAGATGCTTGTCTTTCAGGGTGCTGAGGTTTTGCTCGATCATGGCTTCCAGGCCCAGACCATTGGTGATGATCAGATCGGCCTTGTGCAGGTCGCTGAGATCAGAGGGTTGCGGGCTATAGCTATGCACGGAGGCTGTGGGCGGGATGAGGCTGCGCACCTGAATGGCATCTCCCACCAGCTGTTTAACCAAAAGCTCATAGGGATAGATAGAGGTGAGGATGAGGGGCTTTTGCTCTTTTTCCTGCTGCTTGGGCGCTTGCTTGCAGCCAATCCCAAAGAGGATAAACAGAGTAACGAGTAAGCTGATTTTCTTCATATTGTTTTCTCCTGAAAGCAGCATCCGGCAGGGCTCTGCCGGACAGCGCTCTCAAATAAGTTTACTATTCCATGCTGCGCAAGAGATTCACGAGCAGGCGCACACCCACTCCTGTAGCTCCCAGGCTATCGATACCGTTCACCTTATCGCGCATAGAGCTTCCGGCTATATCGAGATGAATCCAGGGTTTATCCTGCACAAATTCCCGGATAAAGAGCGCGGCAGTGATGCATCCGGCCAAGGGTCCACCGGAGTTTTTAAGATCTGCCACTTCGGATTTGATGAGTTCCAGGTAAGGCTCGTGCAGAGGCATTCTCCAGAGCTTTTCCCCGCAGACTTTGGAAGCTTCACTCAGCTTGGCGAGCCAGGCATCGTCATTGCTCAGGACGGCGGAGTAATCTTTGCCCAAAGCTGCCACAGCGGCACCGGTGAGGGTGGCGATATCCAGGACCCGGTCTGCCTTTTCTTTTTCAATAGCATAATGCACGGCATCCACCAAAGTCAGCCGGCCTTCGGCATCGGTATTTACTACTTCGATGGTCTTGCCGGACATGGAGGTGAGTATATCTCCAGGGCGATAGGCTGCACCGCTGATCATGTTTTCGGCAGCAGCGATTACGCCGATCACATTTACCTTGAGTTTCAGGGTGGCGATGGCGCTAAAAGCACCGATCACGGCAGCCGCTCCGCCCATATCGCTTTTCATGGTTAACATGCCATTCGTGGGCTTGATGCTATAGCCTCCGGTATCAAAGGTGAGGCCTTTGCCGACCAGGGCGGTAAGCTTGCTCTTCTTATCCGGATTGCCGTTGTAACGCATGATAATCAGTTTGGGTTCGCTGGCAGAGCCTTTGCCCACTGCCAAAAACGCTTCCATCTTCAGGCGTCTGATCTTGTCCATGGAGTAGATATCGATGGCGAAACCATATTGCAAAGCTGCCTTTTTGGCATGCTCTGCCAAAGCTTCAGGATTGATCATATTGGCTGGTTCATTTACCAGATCACGCGCCAGATTCACGGCATCAGCAAAAATACGGCCTTCCAAAATGCCACGATTCAGATGGCGATTGGTCTTGGCAGAATAGATCAGATGCAGGGTTTCGATCTCATGCGTTTTGTCTGCACTGAGGTATTTATTGAATTTATAGGCGGTTAAAAGGGCGGATTCTGCCAGCAGATGGCCCAATTGCACTTCCGGGATACCTGTATCAAAATCAAACATGAGAAATACTGTGCGGGCTTTGCAGCGTGCGGCTTCACGCAGGCTGTTGGCTATGTGATTACGCAGCTTGTAGGTTTCCTTTTTCTTGTGTTCGCCCACTCCGCAGAGGATGATAAGCTGTTTCTTTTTGTGCACCAGCCGGGTAAAGCTTTTGATGGCTCCATCTTTGAAGCTAAACTCTTCCAGAGTGCAAAAGTCATTTATGGTTTCTGCCAATTCCTCGCTGAGGACCTCGGTACTCTTGATTTCGGCATTTTCTTCCTGTAATAAGACCAGGGTTTCGAGGTGCTCCGGCAATTT
>JAJBAY010000082.1 GCA_020532515.1 Candidatus Cloacimonadota bacterium
TTTTCGGTGAGCCAATTTGCAGAAGTCGTGACCCAAATGCATCCAGTGAGAACAACGACTTTACCCCTGATTTCGCCATTTGAAGTTTTCAGTGAGCCAATTTGAAGTTTTCACTGACCCTTTATATCGAATCCAGTATTCTCGACCTGCTTTTACCGATTTTACTTGACAGCAACTGCCCCTGATATTGATCGTATGGAAACGCCATTTTTTGGTTGTAGATATAGAGGTTTAATCAATGAAAGAAGGTTTTATACCAAACAATGACTATGATTCGATGTTCTTTTCGGACAATACGGAAGGGACACCGCAGGATATAAAGACACGATTTTTGAATCACTTGGAGTATTCGCTGATCAAAGACAATACCACTGTGGAGTCTTGGGACGTGTTTTACGCCCTGGCACTCTCTGCGCGGGACCGGCTGATCGAGCGTTGGCTCAGGACTCAGTACGAATACCGCAAGCGCGATGTGAAGAAGGTTTACTATCTATCCATGGAGTTTTTGATTGGGCGGCTTTTGGGCAATAGTCTGATCAATCTGGATATGTACGATGAAAGCTATGACATGCTCAAAGAGCGGGGCTATTCCCTGGAAGATATCGCCGAGCTTGAGCCCGATATGGGTTTGGGCAATGGTGGCTTGGGGCGCCTGGCAGCCTGCTACTTGGATTCGATGGCCACATCTGCCTATCCCGGCTATGGTTATGGTATCCGTTATGAATTTGGCATCTTTCGTCAGAATATCGTAAATGGCTATCAGAGAGAAGTTCCGGATCATTGGCGCAAAAAAGGCTGTCCCTGGGAGATTAAACGCCCCGAGATCACCTACCGTGTGCGTTTCAAAGGCAAAGTGAAGACCGAAGAGCAAAATGGCAACGGTCCAATCTATCGCTGGGTCGATACCGAAGACGTGATGGCAGTAGCTTGGGACATTCCTGTTCCCGGTTACAAAGTGGATAATGTGAACAACCTCCGGCTCTGGGAAGCCACCGCTACCGATGAGTTTGACTTTGAATACTTCAATAACGGAGATTACGTGAAGGCGGTGGAGCAGAAAAACATCAGTGAAAACATCAGCAAAGTGTTGTATCCCAATGATAACGCGCATCTGGGTAAAGTGCTGCGCCTCAAACAGGAATATTTCTTTATCTCCGCCACCCTGCAGGATATCTTTTTCCATTGGAAACGAGATCACGATGGCTTTGATAGCTTTGCGGATAAGACCTGCATCCAGCTCAATGATACCCATCCAGCTCTGGCTATTCCGGAGATGATGCGCATCTTTATAGATAAGGAGCGCATGGATTTTGATGCTGCCTGGGGAATCTGCAAACAGGTATTCAGTTATACCAATCACACCATCCTCCCGGAAGCTTTGGAGCGCTGGAGTGTAGCGCTTTTTGAAGAACTTTTGCCTCGGCACCTAATGCTGATTTATCAGATAAACGATCATATCATGAAAGAAGTAATCGCCAAATACCCCGGTGATATCATGAAAATGCGCAATGTCTCGATCATTGAAGAAGGCCATGAAAAGTCTCTACGCATGGCGCAGCTTTGCTTCCATGGCTCGCATACGGTAAATGGAGTGGCAGCACTGCATACCGATATCCTGCGCAAAAAGATCTTTGCCGATCTGGATGAAATGTATCCCGGAAAATTGCAAAACAAGACCAATGGCATCACTCCCCGGCTCTGGCTTTTGACCTGCAATCCGCTTTTGTCCAGCTTGATTTCGGAACATATCGGCAGTGCTTGGGTACGTGATCTTGATCGCCTCAGAGGTCTGGAAGATTATGTGGATGATCAGGATTTCAAGGACAGTCTTTTTGAGATCAAAGAAATCAATAAGAAACGCCTCAGCCGTTATATATACAGGGTTACGGGCATCCGCACACGCACGGACAGCATCTTTGATGTGCAAATCAAGCGTTTGCATATGTACAAGCGGCAATTGCTGAATGTGATGGGCACCATCGCTCGCTATCAGAGGATCAAAGCTAATCCCGACGGGGATTTTGTGCCTCGCACTGTGATCTTTGCGGGCAAGGCCGCTCCCGGATATTTTCTGGCCAAACGGCTGATCAAATTGATCAATAACCTGGGCGATATCATCAATAAAGATGAGGATGTCAGAGATCGGTTGAAAGTGGTGTTTTTGCCCAATTACTGCGTCTCTCTGGCAGAAAAGATCATCCCGGCAGCGGATCTTTCCGAACAGATTTCCACTGCGGGATATGAAGCCAGCGGCACAGGGAATATGAAGTTTGCCTTGAATGGTGCGCTCACTTTGGGTACTCTGGATGGCGCTAATGTGGAGATGGCAGAAGAGATCGGCACGGAAAACATGTTTATCTTCGGCCTCAAATCCGATGAAGTAAGTCAGCTCAAACAATCGTGTTACAATCCGCGCAGCTATTACGACAACGATCCGGAGCTGAGAGCTGTGGTGGATTCCTTTTTGGATGATAGCTGGTGCCCGGATGAGCCTGGCATCTTTGCCCCGATCTGGAAAGTGCTGATGGAAGATGGCGATACCTATCTGCACATGGCAGATTTCAGGGCGTTTTTGGAGGCTTCGGACAGGGTGGACGAGCTGTATCTTCAGCGCGATGAATGGGTGCACAAAGTCATCCTGAATATTGCCCGCATAGGTAAGTTTTCCAGCGACCGTGCGATCAAAGAATACGCCGAAGATATCTGGCACGTCAAGCCTTTACAGCTAGATTTTGGCGGCTGATAGCCCTTAGACCATGAGAATCCGGCTACTCTTTGCGGCAATAGCGTTTTGCAGCCTGATTTCAGCCCGGGTGGTAATTAATGAAGTGTGTTACGACCCCGCCGGAGCTGATTTTGGGAAAGAGTGGATAGAGCTCTATAATGCCTCAGATAATAGCGTAGATCTCACCGGCTGCAAGATTTACAGTGGCGGGACTCGCTACACAAAAGACTTCGAATTTCCCTATTTTGTGCTAAGGCCGCACCGCTTTTTATTGGTCGGTGGTTCGGAAGTGGCAAATGCCCATTTTGTGCACAATTTCCGCTTTCAGAATGGAGGCAGCGCCAGTGACGGCATCTGTTTTGTCAATGCGGACAGCAGCTATACAGACACCGTGATTTACGACAGTCCCAATGACAATCTTTTGACTGATGACACCGGCTTTCCTGCTAGCTCTTGCGCAGAAGACGCTCCTGAAGGCTGCTCTTTGGCAAGAGTCTGTGATGGCTGGGACACAGACCAAAGTGCGGAAGATTTTATCATCGAATCCTCTCCTACCCCCGGCCTGCCAAATCATGTTTATGCGGATTATGCTCTGAGTGATCCCAAGCTTACAAGCTTTGAAAATGCTCAGCAGCTTCAGCTTACCATCAGCAACCTCTCTTTGTACAAACCGATAGTGAATGCAGAGCTTTTGATCTATCAGGATGATCAGCTTTTGCACTCTGAAGAGATTGCCCCGCTGGCCTTTGGCGAAGAGAGAATTACCGAGATCTGGCTGCAGGGCGGATATCACCTGCTTTTTGCTCAATTGAACTTGGAAGATGATCCCAATCTTGCCAATAACAACCTGTATATCAGCGCTTTGGGTACTGAAGCCCTGCCTCCGCTGATCAATGAAATCTTTCCTGCCCCCTTGCCCGGGAAACAGGAATGGATCGAGCTTTATGCCCCTGCCGCAGCAAGTGACAGAGCCGAGTATGTAATTCTTGATGCAGCAAACAATCGCATCCCTTTCAGTCTGCCTGCTGTGCCCGGATTCTTTGTTTTGTGTCGAGATCGGGACGCCTTGTTGGCAGACTATCCGGATTGCCCTCCCCTGGCGGTGATCGAAGTATCCAGTTGGGCTAGCCTCAATAACGATGGAGATAGCCTGATCCTATTTGATGCCGCGCAAGAGAATGTGGTGGACGCCTTGATTTACACCGCTGCCCAGGCTGTAAGCAACATGGCTTTGCAAAGGATAATCACAGCGGACGAAAGCATCGTCTGGAAAGTAGGCACGCCCAATCCCGGACAGGATAATACCTTACATCAAACTGAGCTGCCCTTGCACGATGAGAAGCTAAAGATCTTCGGTTCGCCTTGCGATCCCCGGAAAGCTGAAACCATCGTCATCAGCTACAATCTGCCCGATCCTTCAAACCGGATAAATTGTACGATCTATGATCTGGAAGGACGTGTGGTCAGGCATCTGGCAGATCATACACTAGTGGAAGCCAGAGGCCTGCTCTCCTGGGACGGCAAGAGGCAAAATGGCAGCTACGCCAAACGGGGATTGTATGTCATACTCTGGGAATCCCAAGCATCATCATCCGGCAAGGTTCTGCGCAAACAGCTTAGTGCTGTGATCAGATAAAGGCTTTACTTCATCCGGGCCAACATCTTGGCTACATGCTGTCCTTGAAAGAAAGCTCCCTCGAGCTCAAATTTATTGGGTGTTCTGCTGCCATCCGGGCCGGCAATAGTGCTGGCTCCATAGGGAGAATTTCCGGCAATTTCGTCCAGAGTGGACTGTCCGGCAAAGCTATAGGGCAAACCCACGATCATCATGCCATGATGCAAAAGCACTGTGTGCATGCTGAGGATGGTGGATTCCTGGCCGCCATGCTGCGTGCCTGAGCTGGTAAAGACCGAACCGATTTTGCCGATCAGAGCGCCTTCGGCCCAAAGTGCACCTGTGCCATCTATAAAGGCCTTCATCTGTGAGGCTATCATCCCATAACGGGTGGGAGCGCCAAAGATGATGGCGTCGTAATTCGCGAGTTCAGAAGGATTGGCGATAGGCACATGGGCAAAGGCCTTTTGGGCCTCACTTGCGCCGATTTTATCCAAGGCATCTGCAGAAAGAGTTTCCGGCACTTGCTTCAGCACCACTTCCATATTGGCAATACTGGCTGCACCTTCTGCCACAGCTTTTGCCATTTCAAAGGTATGCCCATAGCAGGAGTAAAACAATACTAAGATTTTCATGACTTGTGTTCCTTTATTATAATCATTATACTGATAAGCTAAAGGGAATATCAGCTTTTGCAAAGGGTCTTTATTCGGCTGCTTCCTCGATCAATTCCTCTATAGCGTGGATAAACTCATCGATATGTTCTTCCAAAGTATTGAAATTACACATCAAGCGCACTTCATTCCGGCTCTCATCCCAGGTATAGAACATGAACTTTTCCTGCAAAGGCTCGATCCACTCTTTCGGCAAAATGGCGAAGATAGAATTCACATATACTTTTTGGGTGATAGTGATCTGCGGGAACTTTGCCAGACGCTTTGCCAGAAGGGCTGCCATGTCATTGGCATGCTTTGCACATATACGCCAGAGTTCCTTATTCAGATAGGCCTCATATTGGGCGGAGATAAAGCGCATTTTGGAAAAGAGCTGATTGCATTGCTTGCGGTAAAAACGCATATCCTGCGTGAGCTGGGGATGGAAACTGATAATGGCCTCTCCCAAGAGCAGGCCGTTTTTGGTGCCGCCAAAGCTGATGATATCCGCTCCGATATCGTAGGTCATGCTTTTCAGATCCGTATTCAAAGCCACCACCGCATTGGCCAGACGTGCGCCATCGATATGCAGGTACATCTCGTGTTCATGCGCAAAATCCGCCAGAGCTTTGAGCTCTTTCAGGGTATAAAGGGTCCCATATTCAGTGCTTTGTGAGATGGAGATGATCTTGGCCTGGGAGTGATGCTGATCCCGATTTCCCAAGAGATATGGTGCGATGAGCTCCGGAGTGAGCTTGCCATCCACAGTCTTGATCGGCAGCAATCTGGCTCCTGTGCATTTTTGCACTGCACCGCATTCATCGACGTTGATGTGGGAGCTGGCGGCACAGATGACACAGTGATACGAATCGATCAGGGACTGCAAAGCCAACACGTTTGCCCCCGTCCCAGTCATAACAAAAAAGGCCTCACAATCTCCGCCAAAGAGGGCTTCGATTTCAGACAAAACATCGCGTGTGAGCTGGTCATCGCCATAAGCCGGACAAAACCCGGTATTAACCTGTTGCAAAGCGGAAAATACGGTGAAATGAATACCGCTGTGATTATCACTGCCAAAACTAATCGGAAACATTATCTTCTCCTGAATCGTGTTTGAGCCAATTTAATCCCTAACGTATTTTGTGTCAAGTACGATTCTTCATACTTTGCATAAGGTGGGTAAAGCCAATCCTACATAGCAATCTTTGGCAAATTCCAGTAGAATGCTTTTCCCTTAGAGGGAGAGAAGATACGGGGATATCTTACAGCATCCCATTTACCAGATCCTGCAATTCCACCTCGCCAAAAAACGAACGGTAATCGTTATTTTGCAAGATGTCTCGCACACTTTCCCGGGTGTGGGGCACGCCGTTAAAGGCCTCTTCCAGCTCGCTGAGATCCCGTGAGGAGAAGAAATCGCCAAAGATGCGCAGGCTGGTGATGATGCCACTGGATACGTCCAGGTAAAACTCGATGGTACCGGCAGCGCTGCGGATGACGTTTGCCAGGTTATACTCTGGGCTTTTGCCAAAGTTCCAATCCCAGGTGTCATATTTGCTGCTCACCAAAGCTTGCACATTTGCACGGTCATCGATGCTGAGAGCATAGTCCTCGGCATCTGGATAGAGCAAGTGAACTTTGTTTCGCACCAAGGCCACAAAGTCGTTTATCTTCATGGCTGCAGGCAGATAATCGATCACATTTGTCACCCGGGCTCGCACGGATTTCACGGCTTTATCGGTGAATTTGAGCGGATTGCCCTTCAACGCATTGGTGAGCGAATCCACATTGGAATCAAACAAAATGGTGCCATGTTGCAGAGTCTTGCCGCCTTGCACCATTTTGGCGTTTCCGGAAAACTTGCGTCCCTTGATAGTGAGGTCATTGCGCCCCTGTAGGATTGCAGGCACGCCTAGCTCGTTCAGAACTTCCAAAATGGGGGCGGTGTATTTGGCAAAGCCACCGGTATCATCTTTCCCGTTTTGCATCAAAAAGCTAAAATTCAGATTGCCCAGATCGTGAAAGACTGTGCCGCCACCGGTGAGGCGTCGAACCACGGGAATTTCGTGTTCCTGAACCCACTGATAGTTGATTTCGGCGAGTGTATTCTGAAATCTGCCTACAATGATGCACGGCTCATTGATATACAGCAGGAAGCAATTCTGCTTGAAATTCGTGAAGATATACTCTTCCAAAGCTATGTTGAACGGTGCATAGTTTGAGGGGCTGAAGATGCTGATCATCGGCGGTCCTTATTTCTTTTTTCGTCTGAGCTTGCTGATTCTGATGAGCAAGAACACCACAAAACTAACTATGCCTACTACTTCACGTATGGTGACGATCGGGTAGAATCTTACCCGGCCATCTTTGATGGCGTAGATGCCTACAGGTTCTGTCTTTACACCCCCACCACCGCCTCCGCCAAACTCAGTATTGTCATCGCTGTCTGTTTTCGTTTTGTCTGCTAAATTCTTACTTTGTTTTTTCTTCTTGAAATTAGGAAGTTTTCCTCCCCCTCCGCCTGCGCCAAAGCCAAACGAAACACGGGCTACGGGGACTATGGAGATATCGCCCACGTCCATGGGGTTGCCAAAGGAAAATTTCACTCCGCCGCCCTTTTGCACGGCATCGCGAATCTGTTTAAAGATAGAATCAAGTTTCATCGTGTGCTCCTTATTGAGTTTTTTTTCAGAATGGCATAAGGGAGATATCTTGTCAAGAACTTTCGGTGTATGCTTTGCAGGGGTTTTGGGCGAAAACCCTAATCCTGCTCATTAAAATCATCGGATTGTTTGGGGCATTATACCTTAATCCTACGCATTATGATGGCATTCTCCCCCATTTGATATCGTGGAGATGACGTGGAGATAGCAGGAATAAATCCTCTGATCTCCACGTCATCTTTAGCGTAAGTTATGCAGGAAGACTTTGGGTAGGGGTTTTGGGCGAAAACCCCAATCCTGCGTATAATGTTCATCACGTGGTTTCGGGCATTATGCCCAACGCCCTCGCCAGTTTCAGAAGAAATCACTTGACCTATATAGCGAGAGTTTTATATGGGTTTACATGATAAAACTGGAGACTGTATGAATATACACTTTCGCGATGTGCAAACTGGCAGCGTCGAAGCCAGAGCTATTCTGGAAATAGCCGAAGGGGTGTTTCTCAATGAAGTAACCATCTTGAATATAGATGGTGAGATCGTGGTAGAATTCCCCAAGAAGAGTTTTGTAGGAAAAAACCAACGGACTTTTTACATTGATATCGTCACCTTTGAGGATATGGACAAACGCATAATCTGGGAGCTTGAAGTCAAAGAAGCTTACCGGGTCTGGCGCCTGACCAATAAAAAAGTATTGGTTTATGAAAATAATTAAAAATAAAATAAATGGAGGATCATTATGATCACCGACTTGCAAACTGCATTATCCACCAATGTAAAGGGGATGAAACGTTCAGCTATCCGCGAGTTGCTCAAGTTTTTGGGTACCCCAGGCTTGATTTCCTTTAGCGGCGGCTTCCCTGCCCCGGCCACTTTCCCCGTTGAGGAACTGAAAGACATCATGGCTGGTGTGATGGACACCGAGGCAGCATTCGCTTTGCAATATGGTGCCACAGAGGGAGATAACCTTCTGCGCACGCTTCTGGTAGAGCGTTACAAAACCCAGGGCATCGAGATGGGCCTGGAAAACCTGATTATCACCACTGCCTCTCAACAGGCACTGGATCTCATTGCCAAGATCTTCATCGATCGTGATGACTATGTATTTGTGGGCCTGCCCTCCTATCTGGGTGGACTTTCCGCTTTTAATTCCTACGGTGCCCAAATGATCGGCATTCCCATGGATGATGAAGGCGAAGACCCTGAATTCATGGAAAACGAGCTGAAAAAGCTGGCTGCGATTGGCAAAAAGCCCAAATTCATCTATCTGATCCCGGATTTCCAGAATCCTGCCGGTGTAACCATGACCGAAAAACGCAGAAAAGAGATCCTGGCCCTGGCTCATAAGTACGACGTGCTGATCCTGGAAGACAGCCCCTACCGCGAATTGCGCTATGAAGGCAAGACTCAGAAGACCATGTATGAACTCGATGGCACAGGCCACGTGATCATGCTGGGCACTTTCTCCAAGATCTTCTGCCCCGGTTTTAGAATCGGTTGGGTAGTGGCACATCCTGATATTCTGGATAAGATCGTGATCGCCAAACAGGCCACAGACCTTTGTACTCCTCCTTTTACACAGAGGATTGCCGCCCGTTACATGGAAAAAGGACTGCTGGATCCCAAGATCGAAGAAATCCGTAAGTTCTATTCCACGAAGCAAAAAGGCTTTTTGGATGCCCTGGATAAATATATGCCGGAAGAATTTACCTGGACGAAGCCCGAAGGCGGACTTTTTATGATGGCCAATGCCCCTGAATATATGGATACCAATGTGCTCCTGATGGATTGCATCAAGGAACAAAAGGTAGCCTATGTGGCCGGAACGTCCTTCTTCTGCGATGGCGGTGGAAAGAATACCCTGCGTTTGAATTTCTCTTATGAGACTTTGGAAAAGAACGAAGAAGGCGTGAAGCGTCTCGGCGACTTTTTCAAGAGCAAACTCACTAAGTAATAAATACATACACATATA
>JAJBAY010000083.1 GCA_020532515.1 Candidatus Cloacimonadota bacterium
TATAATATTCAATGTAAATCTCCCACTGGGAAAAATCCCGATATGCCCAAGCTGATAAAGGGGGCAATTTTGTCAAATGCTTTGTCAGAATAAATGGGCAAGGGCTGTAAATCAGGCTCGATTCTGGGTGCTTTAGCTCAGATAAAAAACAGTAGAATTGCTCGCTAAGGCACTGGCTGCTACGGAATGGGAAGGATGGTCAGGGAAGGACTTAGGTCGCTTTATACGAAAAGAACTCTGGTAGTTTTCAGGTGCTTCTTTTCCAGCACTCTCATAAATTGTTTCATCAGATTCCGTCTGATCTCCAGATCTTTGGGCAGTGCAGGGTCCTGATGGGCTTCGTTGATCTTGGTACCCACCACAAACTCGATGATATCGCTATCCAGGAGGATCAGAATCAAGCGCTTCACAGCATTATCCGGCATAGCTTCCAGGCTGGCATCTTCTTCCAGAGCTCTCAGAGCGCGGGAAAGCGTGATGGTGCCTTCGGTGACCAGGTCAAAGCCTTCCATATCGGCAGTAGGCGGGATCTCTCCCCCTTTTCTGACTTCATTGAGGTTTACCTTCACCGGTATATTGAGCTCACGGGATAAAATAGCTGAGGTCGTACCGCCGCAGATGATCTTCCGGCCCACGAAATCTGTAGCGATCTGCGCCAGTACTGCATCGTGCTCCTTCTTGTAAGGAGGGCCGGTGAGTAGCAGGGTGCGCCGTGGATTCCTCAGGTACAGTGCCGCGCAGGTGATGTCGTCGGCAGCGCGGTTGGAATCATATTCCCGGGCTTTGCGAGCAACGCTTTTGGTGATCTCTCTCGCAGAGATCGAGCGGTTTGCCTTCAGCATGGACAGCAGATAGTTCTCCACACCTTTTTCTTGCCAGCCGAGCGGGAAATAGGGCAAGCCCATGCCGCATTGGGTTACCCCGTCCGAATAGTACACGATCCTGTCTTCCGGCACCAGCTTGATCTCGGAATAGTACAGGTTGCTTCTGCGGAAGGTCTTGATGGGGATTTCCTGCTTCTCCACCTTTATGATCTGCTGATCTCTGATGAGTGCATAGGGCGGGTTATCGTGCTCGATGATGCGCACATGGCCATCGTGTTTGGCTTCGATGATCGTGAAGGTGCTGTAGCCGATATTGCGATATGAGCACACGGGCAGAGTCTCCAAGATGATCTCGGCAGCATGCTTGATATCCATTTTGGAGGCCATAAAGCTTGCTGCCATGGTGGTGGTAAGTGTAGCCAGGACACTGGCTTTGATGCCGCTGCCCAAGCCATCCGCCAGCACAGAAATGATGCCGTCGTCGGCCTTTATGCTGTAAAAGCTATCGCCACAGGCCAGGTAGCCTTGTTTGCAGATCTGATAGTGATCAGCTTCCAGGAAATAATCCATCTTGTGACTAATCCTTTTTGCCGAAACTCTTGATGATTGAGGAAAGCAGTACTTCGCTATCGGCTGCGTTTTCTCCCAAGAGGAAGGCGATCTGCTGCACAGTGGAGAGGTTTTTACGCATCACTTCACTGGCTTTGTCTATGATCTGCTCCCGCTGAATCACGGGTTCGGTGATATCCTGCAAAATGCCACCCAAGACATGATGTTTTTGGATGGAGAACAGCGTAAGTCTGATGATCTTGCCGTTTTGCCTGATGTCCTGCACCTGAGCTTTGGTGCCATCCTTGAGGGCTTTGGCAAAGAGCTCGTGAAAGTCTATGATGCGCTCCAGATAGGCGCCTTCAAGATCCGGATCCGCCTCTGATACGATATTGGCATCGCCACCGACGAGTTCGATGAAACGCCGGTTCGATTCGATGATCTTGAGGTTTTCATCCACGATCACCACTCCGGAAGGCATGGCTTTGATGAGGGCGGTCGCTTTGTTTTGCGCCAGTTTGCGCAGATAGGATACGCACATCGCTGCCTCAGCTTTTTGCTCGATCAAGGCGGCAGCAAACTCACGGCAGGTATCATAGCCACAGCCTCCACAATTCAGCTCTTCGTCTTTTCTCTTTTTGCCAATCTTGAGTAGAGCTTCAGCAATCTGAGCGTTGCTATAGGTATTCTGTTTGATCTCCCGTTCGTGGAAACCGGCTCCAATTTCCAGATCTTGCGCATCGCGCAAATCCGGTGCAGCAGGCGTAAGCCTTCTAATTTCATAGCGTTTATGAACTGTGCCACCGCGTTTGCTTACTCCGGGGCCATTTACACAGCCGCCCATGCAAACCAGGGTTTCGATCAAAACGGGGCAGTTAAAACTATTTACATCCAGCTCATCAAGGGCTTCAATTACCTCCTCGACCCCGGAAAAACTCATGAACAGAGTATTCTCGGGAGGGTTGTAATACTTGATGCCTTCGATCATGCCGCCATCTATGGGGTAAAGGCCACCTTCTTCCGCAGCTCCCAGAGCGAAGCTTTGGTTCAGATCCAGCGCACTCCAATCGATGTTTTCGATATTGAACCAACGCCTGAGATCGGTGAAGGTCAGCGCTACATCAAAGTTATCTTCAGCTTCATTTTTCTTTGCCACGCAAGGGCCGATGAAGACCACTCCGATATCATCGGAAAAGGCCTGTCTCAGCATCTTGGCATGAGCCTGCAGGGGTGACATCACCGGTGTGATGTTGGGCACCAAATGAGGATAGTATTGCTCGATAAGGTGCACCACACTGGGGCAGGCAGATGATATCCACACAGGGTTTTCGCCCTCGCGGAGGAGTTGGGCGCAGGAAGCTGATACTTCCTGCGCGCCCAACGCTGTTTCCGATACACCGGCAAAACCCAGACTCTTGATGGCAGCGATCAGCTTGGCACTATCCAGTCCCTGGAACTCCGTTCTAAACGTAGGCGCCAAGGAAACGTACACTCTGTCTTTTTGTTTTAGGAGCAACATCGCTGCACTCAGATCGTCCCTGATCTTCTTTGCACCAACAGGGCACACTTCTGTACAACGGCCACAGAGGATACAGGCTTCAGGCATTACCTCGGCACTGCCATCGACTACTCTAATGGCTTTTACAGGGCATTCCCGTACGCATTTGTAGCAGTCCTGGCACTCGGTTTTTTCGGTGTATATTGGTTTGTTCATATCTCTAACAGCTCTTTCCTTAGTATTTCGGGGAGCATTTCGCTCTTAACTCCGTGATACTCAGTACCGTTTATGGTAATATTGGGTCCTTCGGCACATTGTCCCATACACAGGGATCCTTCAATGTGCACGCTGTCACTTATTCCATGATTCCGCAAGAACTCTTCTATCAGCTTGAGGTTTTCTCTGTTTTCCCGGGCGAAACAAGAGCTTCCCATGCAAATCAGGATCTTTTTCATTTTACTCTTCTTGAGGCTTCTTCTGTAATAAGTTGTTTGATATGAGCCAGTTCGGCACGGTGAATCACCTTATCGCCTACTGTCACGTTTGGTCCTTTGTCACACTTTTCACTGCAGAAGGTAGCGGAAATATCAAAGTAATTGCCCCAGGCATTTTCTTCCACCATTTGCAGAGTCTTGGCCAGGATGTCCTGGGCTCCACGCAGATAGCAGGATGTGCCTACGCAGACACGGATCTGGCAACGGTCTTTGGCGTCTCCGGTGGAGATACTCAGTTCGTCATCGTCGATGCGTTTGCGATGCCTGTAAGCAGTGTGCAGCAGTTCATGGGCCTTGTGGCTATTCGGCTCTTTCAAGAGTTCATCATAGAGTTCATGGATGAAGGGGTTATCCTGAGCGCGATGCATAGCCATGGTTTTGTCTGCATTATATAAGGTCTTTGTGCGTTCCCTGTGCTGTCTTTGGGTGGTAACGATAGGTTGACCGGCACCGCCTGTGCAGCCGCCGGGGCAAGCCATTACTTCTACGATGTCATATTCAGCTTCGCCGGCGATGATCTTATCGGCAAGCTCACGCGCGTTTCGCAGGCCATGCACCACAGCAATCTTCAGATTACCATCTGCCAGCGTAGCTTCGCGGAGCCCTGAGGTTCCACGCACTTCTTGCAGCACGATGCTTTCCGGCACTGGGATATCGAATTTGTCCGCAGCATAGCGCAGCACAGCTTCGGATACGCCGCCGCTATTGCCAAAGATCACTCCGGCACCAGTGGCAAAGCCCATCGGCAGGTCAAATGATTCGGGCTCAAGAGATTCGAAATCTATACCCGCTTCTCTGACCATGCGGCCGAGTTCCTGAGTGGTGAGCGCGATATCCACATCCGGGATACCATCTTCACGGGTGAATTCCGGACGCTTGCATTCGTACTTCTTGGCTGTACAAGGCATGATAGATATCACCACGAGGTCTTTCTTATCCACTTTCAGCAGCTCTGGCAAACGTTCTTTGGCGATCGCGCCAAACATCTGTTGCGGAGAACGGCAGCTGGAGAGATTTTCCAAAAGTGAGGGGAAGCTTTGCTCAGCAAATTTCACCCAAGCCGGACAGCAAGAGGTGAAGATCGGCAATTTCCCGCCATTGCTCTTGCGAGCGATGAATTCATTGGCTTCTTCCACCACGGTGAGATCTGCTGCAAAAGAAGTATCATAGACTTGGTCAAAGCCGATGATCTTCATTGCCGCTACCATCTTACCGGTAGTCATATCACTGGCTGGGATACCAAACATCTCGCCCAAGGCTACGCGCACTGCAGGAGCGATCTGTGCTACCACAGTTTTCTTGGAATCATGAATGGCTTCCCAAGCCCTGGGAACGTCAGTTTTTATCACGATGGCACCGGTGGGGCATACTGCAGCACACTGTCCGCAATTCACGCAATCCACCTGAGCCAGGCTCTTGCCATAGGCTGAGGATACGTTTACTTCCAGACCACGGCCGGCAAAATCGATGGCGCCAATGCTCTGAATCTCATCACAGAATCTCACGCAGTCGCCGCAGAGGACGCATTTGTTAGGATCCCTGGTCAGGCAATCGCTACCCAAATTCACAGTTTTGAATTCGCGGGTTTGGCGGAAGCGCACGTTGTCGATATTGAGGCGGTTTGAAATATCGCGCAATTTGCAATCTGTAGCTCTGCTACATTGAGGGCAATTCTGATCGTGGTTTGCCAGCAGCATCTCCACGATGGTTTTGCGCAGTTTCAGAATCTGCTGGCTATGAGTCTTTACTTTCATGCCTTCAAAAGGCTCGGTAGTACAAGAGGTTACCAGACCGCGGCCTTCCACTTCCACCATGCAGAGTCTGCAGGCGCCGTAGAGGCTAAGATCACTGTGGTAACAGAAGGTGGGGATATCGATGTGGGCCTTTCTGGCCAGTTCGAGGAGGTTTTTCTCCCCTTCCCACGCTACAGGACGGTCGTTTATATATACATATTTTTCCATTTTTGTCTCCCCTTAACTGATGGCTTTGAATTTACAGGCTGCGATACATGCACCGCATTTGATGCAGATCATGGGATCTATTACGTGAGTTTGTTTCACTTCACCGGAAATAGCGCCAACAGGGCAGACTCTCGTGCAGATGGTACAGCCGCGGCAGAGCTCCGGATCGATATAGATGGGGGTAAGGGCTTTACATTCTTTGGTAGGACAGTACTTGGCTTTCACGTGCGCTTCATATTCATCTCTGAAATAGCGCAGGGTAGAAAGCACAGGGTTCGGGGCAGTCTTGCCCAGGCCGCATAGCGAGGCCAGTTTCACTGTCTCCCCCACTTCCTGCAAGAGCTCAAGGGTTTCTTCGGTGCCTTCGCCGGCACAGATATCTTCCAGCAATTCCAGCATTTGACGGGTTCCTTCACGGCAGGGCACGCACTTTCCGCAGGATTCGTTTTGGGTAAAGCCCATGAAGTAACGAGCTGTTTCCACCATGCAGGTGCTGTCGTTCATCACGACCATACCGCCAGAGCCGACCATCGCACCTACTGCGCCCAGAGAATCATAGTCTATGGGCAGATCAAGGTGTTCGCTGGTAAGGCAACCGCCGCTGGGTCCGCCGATTTGAACTGCTTTGAAAGCATCGTTATTGATCTTGCCGTCTTTGTCCAAGACTCCGCCGCCGATCTCAAACACGATCTTACGCAGGGTGGTGCCAAAAGGAACTTCGATGAGTCCGGTATTGGCCACGTGTCCGGTGAGGGCAAAGGTCTTGGTGCCTGGAGACTTGGCTGATCCTACCGATCTGAACTTTTCAATACCCTGTTGCATCACTACGGGCACCAGAGCCAGGGTTTCCACGTTGTTGATGATGGTAGGTTTGCCAAAGAGGCCTTTTTGGGCTGGGAAAGGCGGTTTGGGATTCGGCATCCCGCGTTTGCCTTCGATTGAAGCCAAAAGTGCAGTTTCTTCGCCGCACACAAAAGCTCCGGCTCCTTCCATCACACTGATGTGGAAGCTCTGGCCAGTACCAAAGACGTCGTCGCCCAGGATACCGAGCTCTTCAGCGTTTTCTATAGCTTTGCGAATGCGCTGGATGGCCAGCGGATATTCCATACGCATATAGACGTAGCCTTCATTGGCGCCGATAGCGCGAGCAGCGATGAGCATGCCTTCGATCACGCTGTGAGGATTGCCTTCCAATATAGAGCGGTCCATAAAGGCACCGGGGTCGCCCTCGTCACCATTACACACCACATATTTCTTTTCGTTGTCTTCTTTGCGGGCAAAATCCCATTTCATTCCGGTAGAGAATCCACCACCGCCACGTCCACGCAGGCCGCTATCCTGGAAGTACTTGCAAAGTTCTTCAGGACTGTATTTGGTAAAGGCATCACGAGCTGCAAAATAGCCGTCGTGCGCAATATATTCACTGATATTCAGAGGATCCACGTTGCCGCAATCTTTCAGACCGGTACGCATCTGCTTGGTGTAAAAAGGAATTTCCTTCACACCTTTATAAGGGGTACCATCTTCAGGATCGTGATACAGGAGGCGTTCGATGACTTCGTCTTTCACCACGGAGCGGGAGACGATCTCTTCTGCATCTTCGGGCTTGACATGGCCATACATGATGCCATTGGGCTCGATGGTGACCAGTGGGCCGACCTGGCAAAAGCCCTGACAGCCGCTGCCTACCATATAGACATCGTGATGTTTGTGCTCTTCAGGTTTGTCACTTTTTAGTGATACTGTGACTTCCAAACCGCTCAGAGCGATGGCATTCTTCAGAGCATCAAAGACTTTCATAGAGCCGTTGGCGATGCAGCCGGTACCGGCGCAAACCACGATTCTTTTTGTGCACAGGGCGCGGGCGGAATTGTATTGTTCCCGAATAAGTTCCAGATTAGGCATTTTCCTTCTCCTCTGCATCTATTTTATCGATTAAGGCCAAGGCTTGCTGCGGGGTGACTTGTCCGTGAATCTCATCGTCCACCACCAGCACAGGAGCAAGACCGCAGGCCCCAAGGCAAGATACGGTTTGGAAGGTGTACATCATGTCGTCTGTTGTAATTTTCTTGTCAGTCAATTTCAGTCGCTCACGAATGGCGTCTATCACTTTGGCAGAACCTCTCACGTGGCAGGCTGTGCCATCGCACATCTTGATAATATGCTTGCCCTTGGCCTCCAAGGAAAAGTGACTGTAAAATGTGGCCACACCATATAATCTCGCTGGTGACACACCCAAAGAGGTAGCGATAAAGGTAAGTACTTCCTGAGGAAGATATCTATATTCTTCCTGAACTGCTTGCAGAATAGGAATGATCTTTTCTTCGCTACGATCGTAGCGGTCTAAAATCTCCATTACTTTGTTGAAGCTGTGTGCTGCAGAGTATTGCGTACTCATTGTTACTCCTGTATATGTATTTTATTTTGTTTTTTGTGATTCATTAGCTTTGTGATGATTTTTCAAGCCTGAATTAGTTCTTAGTGTGATATAAGCGTTCGGCTACACGTCTGGAAAGCACTGCCAGAGAAGAACTCATATCGATGTTTTCTACGATGACATGCTCCGGAACTTGCAGCCGGGTAGGTGTGAAATTCCAGATCGCGATGATGCCACCGGCGACCATCTCATCGGCAATCTCCTGAGCAGCTTCCGCCGGCACAGTCAGAATCCCGATGTGCACATGCAAACGTGATAAGAGGTTGCCAAATTTGCTCATAGCATGAACCTGAATTCCCTGATAGTAGGTACCGGCCAGCTCAGGATTAGCGTCAAAAGCAGCGATGATACGCATACCTTTTTTGCTAAGTTCGGAGTAGCCCATCAAAGCTTTGCCCAGATGACCTACGCCCACTAAAAAGCAGGAAGATATATCATTCCAGTTCAAGCATTGCTCGATAGCCAGGATGAGCTCATCGACGTTATGACCAATCTTGGGAGTTCCCACCACGCCAGTGTAAGCCAAATCTTTGCGCACCTGAGTCATATGGACATCAGTAAACGCCGCGATCTTGGTGGCAGGGACCATCTTCAGACTGGCATCTTTGAAACGATTCAGTACTTCCAGGTACTGTGGCAGTCGTTTCAGCGTCAAGAGTGGTATAGCTTCCATGGGTTCTCCTTTTCTTTAATATCATTTTCTATAGTCGATAAAATAATATCGCCTTAAACTGTCAAGGACTTTCTACTCTATTAATATCGATATAGAGGCATATACTTGGAGGGCAGTGAGTTATAGGATGGATTTCACCCACTGTAGTGCCGTCTTCAGACGGCGGTTCTCCCTGCCAAAAAAATGTAAGTCATCACGCTCTTTATCCGTGTGAATCAGTTCAATCAGTGTGATTATCTCTTGCAGATTCGGAGGCTATGTATATGTATATCTCACAGTGGTTAAAACTTGTTTTCTGGTCAGGCTAAAGCCAGACCTACGATAGCCTACCATAGAAAAAGCCCGCTGTGCAATAACCTTGATCAGGCCAGATCCAGCGGGCGAGTGTCTATGTGATTGACTACTTATTTGATGTCTATCCCAGCCTTCAGGGCGCGCAGATTGTCTTCCACGATCTTGTCCCCCTTTTTGGCAAAGATAGCTTTGATGCTTTCCCCGATCTCAGCTTCGGTAAAGCCCAGATGCTGGATAGCGGCACCCAGGATCACGATATTCATGGAGCGGGGTGCCTTGATCTCTTTGGCAATGGCATCGGCATCAAAGAGCACATGGTTTTTTATCTTTCTAATCTCGGCGTAGAGCTTGTCTTCTTCAGGATAGTTTGGGATATTCTTGAAGGGGTTGGAGTTTGTAATAATCCAGCCTTCTGCATGCAGGTAGGGCAAGTAGCGCAGCGCTTCCATCGGCTCCACGGAGAGGATCATATCGGCATCCCCCATGGTGATGAGATCGCTGTGAATCGGGGCGTCAGACAGCCGCAGATGACTTTGCACATCACCACCGCGCTGGCTCATGCCATGCACTTCGGCTTGCTTGAGCTGCCAGCCTCGTTTCAGGGCCGCGTGTCCCAAGATGGTAGCAATGGTCAAGATACCTTGGCCGCCTACTCCAGCGAGAATAATATCTTTCTTCATTTTTTGGCCTCCGCTTTGAATTTCTTTTTCATGGTTTGCACACATTCGCGCCGGGGGATGATTACAGATACGCCTTCATAGGCAATCTCTTCCTTATAGATCTGGATCATTTCCTCGTGGTTTTTCACGAAGGGGAAGAAGGTGCGGATATGTTCTTTTTCCACTCCCAGGCCCAGGCAGATCTCTTCCAGTTTCCCAAAAGCGGTGTATTCC
>JAJBAY010000084.1 GCA_020532515.1 Candidatus Cloacimonadota bacterium
TCAATCTGTTTTGCTGTGCGCATGCCGCGTCTGTAGAGCAGTTCCGCGATCAATTCCGGAGCCTTTAAATCTGCACACAAGCTTTTTATAGCTTCACTTTCCTCCGCATTCAGACCTGGTGGGGTTAACCACTTTTTGTCCATGCTTTTTCCTTTATAATTTATTATTTAATATAACTCTCAGCGGGTTTTCAGTAGTGGATACAGCAAATCAGTTAATCCAGAGAATAGGTCGAGATACTACCATTTCACCCGATAAATACAATGTATTAAAGCAGGCAAATCTTGTAAAGAATTATTTGTCAGCCTGGGATTCCGTTTGATTCTACTTGCCAGAAAACGGGCGATCTGGTACTTGTCCTTAAAAGATCAGGAATAATATATGCATATAATCAAAGTTATACTCAATCAGGCCGCTCTGTTTTGGAGCCTCTTAGCCCTTTTCGTCCTGCTGAACGTTCTGGACGGCCATTCCACCTATCTGGTGATGAGGCCGAACCACTACAGGCGTGAGCGCAATCCGGTGGCGCGGTTTTTCTTTCGCCTGATCGGCATCCCGAATGGCATCATCATTTTCAAAGCGGTGCTGCTCGCCATCCTGATACCGGCTATGGGCTTTTACGCTGGGAACGATGCTTTTACCATCAATATTGTGCTGCTGATCTTCAATATAATATTTGCTTTGGTGGTGATTCATAACTATCGTCTTTACAGAAAGATAAAAGGCTGGAGTAAACTATGAAAAAGGCAAAATTGATCCTTGGCGGCGGCTCGGCATTTGGGCTGGCGCATATCGGCGTAATCAAAGCACTTACAGCACAGTATGAGATCACAGGCGTGGTGGGCACATCGATGGGGGCCATAGTAGGCGGCTGTTTCGCTTGCTCGATCTCGCCGGCCGAGATGCTGGAAATGGCCCTGGACGTTTCTACCATCGAGATCTTCAATCCGCTCACGCTGGATTTTTCCCGCAGAGGCGTCTTCGATGGCAAGGCCATCTATCGGCTGTTTGAAGAGTGGACAAAAAAACGGATGATCGAAGATACGGATATCCCCTATATCGCAGTGGCTTATGATCTGCATCGCCAGATTACGATATTGATAGACAAAGGCCCCTGCGCAGCAGCCATGCGGGCTTCCAGCTCTTTGCCCTTCGTCTTTGCCCCGCAGGAAATGGGAGATTACCTCATGATCGATGGCTCTGTGGCTCACCCGGTGCCTCTGGCTTTTGCCGATAAAGTGCCCGGGGAGATCACCATCGCGGTGAACGTGCTGCCCCTGGCCTCTGCCGATGCCGAATTTTACAAACCAAACACCAAGAAGGGCAAGGATAAGCTGAACCGTTACGAAGTCCTTTTGAACTCGCTGATGCAGAATCAGAGCTTTATGGCCATTCAATCCATCGTGAACAATAAACCGGATATCATCATCAATGCAAATCATCCGGATCTCGGGTTTTACGATCTCAAAAAAGCAGAAGAGTTCTATGACTTTGGCTATAAAGCCGCTAAAAAGGCGATGGGGGAGTATTCCGAACCGGATTTTGCCGCCAAACTCAGAGGCAATTATGAAAAGCTGCTGGAACGGATCGTGAACAGACACTGAGAGATTTGAGGAGTCTCTCTGCTGGGGTGTGGGGATGAATGGTGGGTGATACTGGATTCGAACCAGTGACCTCTACGATGTGAACGTAGCGCTCTAACCAGCTGAGCTAATCACCCTGAAAGTCTGTGGTGGGAGATACTGGATTCGAACCAGTGACCTCTACGATGTCAACGTAGCGCTCTAACCAACTGAGCTAATCACCCACTAATAGAACAAGCTTTTTAAACCTTTAATTTTTGTCAAGATTTGCTTGGTGATGGCCTGCAGCTATTCTTTCTTATCAGCCAATCTTTTTGCTTTCTTTGGCCTGCTCAAAAGCTTGAAGCACAGTGCTACTCCTGCATAGCTTGTGGTGCAGATGATGTGGAGATAAGAGGATTTTTTCCTGCTATCTGCACGTCATCTCCACGACATCGCATGGGCAAGGGGAATCTAGACAGGCAGTGGCGCTCTTTGTAGCGCCTACAAATCAGGCTTTCTAAACCGTCTAAACCCTCTCAACTTTCAAAACATCCTGTTTGGGCGGAACGGGAGTCTGCCCCTACGCTAAAACCTTAAAACGATAAAACGCTAAAACCTCAATACTCCCAAGTCGCCTCAAAATTAGCCTCCGGTACAAAATCATAAAACTCCCAATAGTAGATATCCCCTCCGTCCTGCGCACTAATCTCCGGATCTGCAAAAGGATAATGCAAGAGCCTTGCGCCCTCGGGCAAATGCAGACTATAGCTCGCATAAGCCAGCGGTTTCCCCCAGGTCAAAGCCGAGAGCAGCACATAAGAAGCCTTATTTGCTTGTAGGACTTGCTGATAGCGGATGCGGACTGTTTCATAGCTTTGGGGCTGCATAAAGAGTTGAAACCAGAACCCTTGTGGACTCGCACCAAAGACGGGCAAACTCTGCTGCTCTCCTATGACTACGCTCACCTGATTAGCCTGGCTTTGGGTCTCGTTTGCCGGCACAGGAAAGTAGATCGCCTGCTCCAGCGCTTGGCTGCCACTATGGTAAAAGCCAAAATCGCCATCAAAAAGCCAAAGGCTATCTTGCACAGTAAAGCTTAGTTGCTCCGTCTCAAAGCTGAGTCCGCTACTTTTCCCCTGCAGGGACATGGGAAAGGCACTCCATAGGCAGATCAGCAAAAGCGCAAGCATCTGCGCTGGCAAGCTCGTGAATATCCGCAAACAGATACGCCTTTATTTCAGCATAATAAATCTGACTGAATCCAGAGCACTTTCACCCTGCCAGAGCTGCAAGAAATATACCCCGCTACCAAGCTGTGGCGGCTGCCAGGACTCGGTGAACGGGTATTCTCCCACGATCCGCCCTTTTACGTCAAACAGGCGCAATTTATCAGGACTGGCCTCGCTATTGCCCAGATCAAGCTGCATTTTCTGTCCGGGCTTGACCACATTGGGATTCAGCTTCAGTTCTACTCTGGGTATTTGCTGATGCAGATCTTGGTTGGAGACTTCATTCACCAGCACATTATAGACATAGCAACCGGCCGGTTCGGCGATGAATTGCTCATCAAAGATCACGATCTGAGTTTGCGGCTGAATGATGCGCAAATTGGTCTTGGCACAGTGCACACTTAGTTCTATCTTCCCTTCTGCATCGCTGTATGCCCAGGCTGGCCACAGATTTTGATAGAATAGCGGAATGTTTGGGGCAGGACTGCCATCAGGATACGCAGTATATATCGTGATAGTGGATCTTGTGCTGCTGTCGTAATTTGTCACAAAATCCGGGTGATCACTTTTGGCCCATAGTTCGTGAGAGCTCTCATGATCAGGGGTGATTACCTTAGACTGATATATACTCTGCGTGGCTATCAAGGGTGAAAGATCTACCTCCCCGCTTTCTCCCCAGCGTACTTCCTCCACCATTCGGTCTTGAAAGCTCAGCCGTAAGTGGCCGGATTCAGGGCTGAGGGTGGAGACGGGCATCAGTGCACTCAGATTGATGGTAAAGGGGTAAAGCTGATAATCAACCGGCAGATTCAGCACAGGGGTGATCGTATTTACGCCATCGCTGATGGTAAAGTCAAAGCCAACCATGGACAAACACTCATTGCCAAATTGCAGCATGAGCTCGCCACTATCGTCAAACCAAAACTGTTGGATTGCTCTTTCCACCATGGGATTGGCGGAGAGCAACACTGCTACCGAAAAAAGCACTAATAAAAAGATCTTACGCATTTCAGACTCCTTTTTAGTCAAATGAAACACAGCTATTTAACAACACACTATGCTTGCACAATGTGTTCCAGATCTTGAAATGTTTTGGGTTTTGCTTAGCGGATCAAGAGCAGCTTACTGCTTACCTGGCTATCGGTTGTATTAAAGCGGATAAAATATACTCCCGCAGGCATTTGCTTGCCGCTTGAATCCCGGCCATCCCAGCTCAATTGTCTCTGTCCTGCTCCCAGTTCCTGGCTGTGCACTCTTTCACCTCGAAGGTTGTAAACTGCCACTTTGATCGTATCACCCGCTTTGGCGTCCAGGGCGATATTCACCTGCTCATGAAAGGGATTGGGATAGATGTTGTCGATCCGAAGTAGTGGTACAGCCGCAATATCGTCTTCATTGGCGACTTCTGGATGCCAGATGCGGTTCACATATTCGGGATGATCCACAAAGGGATTGCGATTGCTCTGAAAGCCTTGCACTTCCGTGTTTCTCGCCAGTTCCGCTGCATCCGGAGGGTCTGAGTAATGCCACTCGATCATGGTGTCCAGCATGTTTACACCCCCTTGAACCAGGGGATCGTTATAACGGGTATAAAAATACAGGATAGCTCTGGCCGTATTGCCGCGGAATTCCGGATTCACCTGAAATACCCTGTGTTGCCAATTGTCATAACCCCGATAGCTTTGCCAGGGAGTGTAGCTATAATAAACATCAGAAGCGGCAGTGCTGGCCACATTGCCAAAGGGCAGATTGCCCCGTGAGGAATTTACATTCATAGTGCAGATAAAAAGGTGATGGAGATCGGCTTTTTTGACTGATGTGGGAGAGCTAAACCAGCTTTGCGCGTAGGTGTGTTCGGTATTGGGGCTGGTCTGTCCGGAATAGTTGCTATCGATATTATAGACTTCACCCGTGTAAACGCAGGTGACCTGCCCATTATCGTTATCAAGTTCTTGAAAGAGAAAGACCTTGGCACCGCTATAGTTGGAATAAGTATTGGTCGAAATCAGATTGCGGAGCCCGTAGAGGAGATCGTTTCCGGTGAGGCTATCCACGCCATCGTAATAATCCGCCCCCAAGGCAAAAGCCAGGAGCAGGATCAGGAGAGTGCAGAGTGTTTTGTGTTTTATAGTCATTTTAATATCCTTTTATACGTAGATGGGATCGGATTCTGGCAGCTCGAACAGTTCTTTTTCGATCAATTCCACCAGAATATGCAGGATCATGGTATGAATCTCCTGCACGCGGTCACTTCTTTGGGCCGGCACGATCAGTTCATAATCCGTGCTTCCGGCTATCTTTCCGCCAGATCCGCCCAAGAGCGCCACTGTAAAGCAGCCTTGCGTTTGCGCCATTTCCAGAGCTTTGATTACATTGGCAGAATTTCCGCTGGTAGAAAGGCCTATCACCACATCCCCAGAGCGCGCATGAGCTCTCACAGCCCGGGAAAAGACCTCTTCAAAGCCGTAGTCATTCGCCACACAACTGAGATGGGAGGGATCGCTGATCGCGATAGCGGCCAGGGGCTCCCGGTCTTTGTAAAAGCGGCCGGTGAGCTCTTCGGCAAAGTGCATGGCGTCGCACATACTGCCGCCATTGCCAAAGATGATTACCTTACCCAGCTCTCGATAGGTCTGGGCTATTCTGAGGCCGATCTCTTCGATCACCCGCAGGTTTTGCTCGTTTTGGCAGAACTGCTCCAGCTCTTTTTGAGCCGTTGTAAAAGATTGCCTGATCATTTCTTGCATCATTAGGGTACCAGCTTGGTTTGGTCTGTTTCGATTTTATCCAATTCTTTCAGCGTCTGATTGATCAGATCAACCCCTTCTTGATAAGGGAGAAAGGCGCTTTTGAAGCCGTTCAGGATCACTCTTTTTACGCAAGGGAAATCCCAGCCAAAATTCTCGATAGCCAGCATATATTCATCCGTGATCGTGGTATCGCTGATGGTTCTGTTATCGGTATTTAGCGTCACTCGGATGCCGTGCTTCAGATAGGAATCTATGGGATGGCTCTGGATATCCTTTATCGCTTTCGTGTCGAAATTACTCTTGATGCAGATCTCCAGAGGAATGCGGTGATCATTTACGTAGTTCAGCAGGTCGGCATCTTCTATCAGCCTGGTGCCATGGCCGATGCGGTGAGCGCCACAAGCGTGCAAGGCCTGATGGATGGAGTCTGCGCCATCGGCTTCTCCGGCATGGATAGTGATATTCAGATTATGTTTGCGAGCCAGATCAAAGGCTGCTTTATGCACTTTGGCCGGGTTTTTGTACTCGCCACCTGCCAGATCAAAACCGACCACGCCCTTGTTTTTAAACTCTACTGCCAATTCCGCCATTTTGAGTGAAATGCTGGGGTCCATATTGCGGATTCCACAGATGATCACCCCGGTTTTGATGCCAAAATCCTCTTCTGCTACCTCTAGCCCATCGAGCACAGCCTGGACAATCTCTGTGAGGCCCAGCCCTTCATTGGCATGCAGGATAGGCGCATAACGCAGCTCCATATAGCGCACATTTTCCAGGGCGGCGTCTTCGGCGAGTTCATAGGCGGCGCGTTTGAGACCTTCTGCAGTCTGCAGTACGAGATTCACGATGTGAAAGCCCCTCAGATAGTCTTCCAGATTCTGAGTATGCGGGCCGCAAACGATGAGTTTTTCCAGCTCGTCTTTATCCAGGGTGGGCAATTCTATCTTGCCTTTTTTGGCCAAATTTATGATGGTGGCAAGGCGCACGCTACCATCCAGATGCACGTGCAAGTCTGTCTTGGGCAGCCGGTGTACCAGCTCTTTTGTCAGTTCTAATGTCATAATCTATTTCCTCTTATCCTATAGACAAGGTATTTTAGAAATGCGCTGCTGTCAATGGATTTCTTGGTGGAGAGCTCTGAGGCGTAGTGGCGGACTCCGTTCCGCCCACATTGGCAGCCACATTTCTGCCACAAAAACCCCCTACTCCTGCCTGAACTATTCAATGCGCGCGGACATCACCTTTGGGGGCAATGTCCACGCGGATTTGATGAATCGTAAACTGCTACTTTTACAAGCTTAGGGGACAGTCCATCCACCGTCTATCACGAGTTCAGCCCCTGTCACGTAGGAACTTTCGTCGCTGGCCAAAAACAGCACGCCATAGGCAACCTCGCTGGGCTTGCCGATCCGTTTCAGGGGCACCGGAGCAAGCAGTTCCTGCAAGACTTCATCGGAGAAGGCCTCACTGACCATCGGCGTTGCGATGGCTCCGGGGAAGATGGTATTCACCCGGATATTCTCTGGGGCATATTCCATGGCAGCGGTCTTGGAGAGTATCCGTACTGCGCCTTTTGAAGCTTGATAGGCGGCAGAAGTTCCGCTTCCGATGAGACCGTAAATGGAGGAGATATTCACAATAGAGCCTCCACCAGCTTGCCGCATCAAGGGAGCGATGTGTTTCATGCCCAGCCAGGTTCCGGTTTGGTTTACGGCGATGATTTTGTTCCACTTTTCCAGCGTAGTTTCCTCGATCCCGTCTGGACTGAGTATTCCAGCGTTGTTGACCAGGATATCCACTTTGCCAAAGACCCTTTCTGCCTCTTTTGCCACTGCGGCCCAGTCCAATTCCGAAGAAACATCATGTTTGATCGCAACTACCTGGACTCCCGCCACGGACAATTCCGTTTCCAGTTTATTCAAATTCTCTATATCAATATCGGTAATGATCAACCTGGCGCCTTCCTTGGCAAAGAGCTGAGCTTCAGCTTTGCCCATGCCTTTTGCGGCACCGGTGATCAGGGCTATTTTGTTTTCTAATCTTTTCATGATTGGCTCCTTAGAGCATATCCTACTAATAAGCTATACTCTACAGAATATGATAGTCAAATCCGCCGGGAAAACATACTATTTCTTTAGCCGGGCTTTCCCATGCTGGCAAGATTAGCCTGGCAGCAAGCATAATCAGCTATCTTCTCTATGAGACAGCCAGTGGGCAATCAGGCTTTGTCACCAATCAGACGCGTCTCACCAATAAAAAGGCTCATCAATATCAATGTATTCAATCGTTAGCGTGGATTTATCTTCAGATAAATACATACCCATTTCATAGGTATCGCCCAGGTCCCAGAACCATTCATCGAAATTGGAATCGTTTTTGATGGGGTCTTTTTTGTGAATAGCTTTCAAATCCGAGAGCAATTTCTGAACGAGCCCGGCATTGTCTTGCACGTTGTAACGAACAATCCAACTGCTGACGGTATCTTCATCAAAGGAATCCCAAACTTCAAGATCTATGAGTTCGGGAATCTGATCATTTATATAGATGATCATAAAATCATCACTCCCTGTCTCTTCAAAGCCTTTTGCCAAAAGAGCTGCATGAGCTTCTGCCAGATCCTGACCATAGCTCAAATCAAACAAACCTGTCTCCGCCATCAAAACAGCGATAAACAGGTATAAACCCACGACTAATATATATCTTTTCATGTTTACCTCACTTCAAATATCCTGAATTGTGCTTTTTCTCGCTAATTCCAATATTCATTAGCATTTGTGTAATCAACCGACAGCGTTGATTGTTCTTCATATAAGAACATGTTCACTCCATAGGTGGAACCGAGGTCCCACTCCCATCTATCATCGAAATCGCTTGTGACAGGTTCTTTTTTGTGAATAGCCGTCAAATCTGCGATCAGCTTTTGAATCATCCCGGCATTATCTTCCACATCGAAACGAACAGTCCAACTGCTAATAGCTCTTGTATCAAGGACATCTCTGATTTCCAGGTATATCAGCCCGGGAATCTGATCATTTTTATAGGTCACGGACAGAACGTTTCTATTGCTTTCCTGAAAACCTTTTGCCAAAAGGGCCTTGTGAGCTTCTGCCAAGTCTTGACCAAAGCTCAAGTCAAACAAACCTGTCTGCGCCATCAAAGCCGCCATAAACAGGTATAAACCCACGACTAATATATATCTTTTCATGTTCACCTCTATTAGTTTTTTATCGTTATCGAACAATATAATCTGTGCGGAACACCTTGGCAATCAGCCCGTTGTGGTGGTCTCCATACCGCCTGCAATTCCAGGCTATATTCCCACCACAGTTCATCAGATCACGGATGTTTTTCATGTCTATGGTCGCTCACCAATCCAGCCAATCCTCCGGATCCTGCGTCATATCTTCCTTCATATCCTGAGCTACATCATCATTGCTATATGCCACCGTCATTGTCGAAAGATCGTCGGATAGTGTTACATAGATAGCATAAGGATCCGCCATCATCCACCACCATTCATGAGTCAGATAGATCTGAGCAGATTCTTTGCCGTGGATGGCCGTCAAGTCCGAGATGATCTTTTCCGTGAGCTTTGCCTTGTCCTGCACATTGTATATGGCAGTCCATTCGCTCACCGTGCCATGATGAAAATAGTCCTTAACCTCGAGAGAGGTAAGTCCTGGAATCTTTGAGTTTGTGTAGCTTACAGATCCGGCAGTTCTCTGTGTTTCTTGAAAACCCTTTGCCAAAAGAGCCGTGTGGGCCTCTGCCATGTCCTGCCCATAGCTCAGATCAAACAAACCTGTCTCAGCCATCAGAGCAGCCATAAACAGGAATAGCATTGCGAGTAGTATATATCTTTTCATGTTTACCTCACTTTAAATAGGTAGTGTCTCAAAGGTTGGTGTAAATTGAGGAGTCCAAATTGCTTATTCGAAAGAAAAAGGTTGAGCCCAATCCCACTCATTGTTTTGATGGTTTAAACCAAAAACTATAAGACAAGGAGAAGA
>JAJBAY010000085.1 GCA_020532515.1 Candidatus Cloacimonadota bacterium
AAAGTCAAAACAGGCATCGGTCTTTTTAGGCTCATGTCGAAGCAGTGCCCACCCCAAGGCCCAAAAGCTCCAAATGATCTCCACCAATTTTACATTCTACATCATAAATCATAAATTGATTGTAAGCTTTCCTCCACCGTATTCAGATGCAGCTCCAAAACCTTCTCTATCGGCTTTTGATAGCCACCCGCCAGATTCCAGGCAATGGGTATCCCTTTATCATGAGCATAGCGGAATACGATTCTGTCTCTCAGCCGCATCTGCTCTGTGGTCAAATTTCCGCCCAGAGGATCATCAATATGGGGATCTGCTCCGGCTTGGTAGAGCAATATGCTGGAACCAGCAAAATCGTTCTCCAGAGAGGCGTATAGCCCCTTTAGCCACTTGTCATAGTTCCTGCCGATTTGATCGCTAAAAGCCATGTGCCTAATGTAATCTATGTTCAGCCTGCGGATAATATCCATGGTGCCATTGCCCCAATGTTCGTCAAAATCGATGATGCCGATGCTCTCTATCAATTTAGCCCTTTTGAGTAATACCGCTGTTACCATCAGTCCATTAAAAGTGCAAAAGCCCATGACTTGATCATAACTGGCATGATGAAAACCGCTGGTGGGGGAGATGGCGATCCCTTCCTGCAGAGCGATCCTGGCCGCATTATAAAAACTCCCGCTGGTATAAGGCAAAGAATCTGCAACGGTTTTTAACGTGTTCCCGAAGCCATTGGATTTCCTGCCCTCCAGGATGGCATCAACGTGGGCTGGGTCGTGCACTAAATAGAGATCTTCCCGGGACACGGGCTCCCAATCGGAGAATATTTCAATCCCCGGTTTGGATTTGATCAGATCGACAAATAATGCGGGCTTTCCGGCACTTGGGGAAAAACCTGTGTTGCCTAATGCTGTTTGTTCAGGGCGATAGACTACTTTCATGGTTTGATTCTCCTCTTATGTAAAACTCCAAGTAACTCATAAATTGAAAATCATGTTAGAGTAATTAACTATTGCTTAATTACTTGGTTCACCCTGCTCTGTGTTATAATCTCTTTTGTCCCATCCATGAATTCAATCTCAATATCATTAATACGGGCTTTCGCAATATCTTCATAAAACCAGATGTTTTGAACTTTATGTAAGTGATCATGATTAGGTTCTATAGTTTCTACAATTTCCACCAAGGTACCCTTTTCAGCTTGATCCATTCTCTTACCCATTGTTAGCCCCATTTTCATTCCTGACAATGCAGGTGAACGAATTGGCTTGTTATAGTCATTTTTATTGGTCATAACAGCAACTTGGTTTTGCTTATCCATAGGTGATATTCTAAGGCGTACAATTCTAAAGGCTTTGTTTGATTTGTTATTTATATTTAATGATATGCCTGTGTCCCAAGTCTCCGAATTATTTATAACTTTAACATCCGTAATCGCGATTATCTCCTCTGCAGATATGCCAATACTTGTGTTATGTGAGTTTTCAACCTGTTTGCCCTTGAAAATATCATCCTTGAAAGCCAATAGTGCCATGATTGCTAAATAAGACACTGCTATTATTCTACTTTGCTTTGAGTATCCTTTTTGAAACAAAAACCAGACAAAGATATATGGCGCTAGAACGATTCCGACAATTAGCAATGGATGAATCTTTTTAGTGGCTGGAGCCTGTAGTGATGAGCCGCTAATGCTGCTATTAGTGTCTTGATTCGGTGTTTGGGGTTGTTGGAAGCCGTTATCTTGAGTCAGTGGTTGAGATTGTTGGAAACTACTATCACCTTGAGTTGTTGTTTGAGGTTTATGGAAGCTACTATTTTCTTGAGTCGGTGGTTGTGGTTGTCGGAACGCATTCATTACCTGTGATCTACAATATGGACATACAATTGCCTTTTTACTAATGCTTTTTTGACAATACGCACAATATATCATATTTCCTTTGTCTAACAATACTGCAATAAGCCCTATTGGACCTAAAATAAAACCCAAAAATGATGAAAGGCACCCTGTGCCTTTTTTAGCACCGATTACTGTCGAAAGAATCCATGACACAATCCATATTAGGATAATCAATGGTGTAAAAGAATCATAAAACATTTATACCTCCACCTTTTCTATTTTGTTTGTAGTATTGAGCCGATCAGTTCTTCAGACTCAATGAATGGATCAATTCCATTTGTATAAAACCAAAACTCATGCTTATCCCGCTTAGTTTTCATAAATCCCATTGCAGATGGTTTAATTAACCATGGTCTATCCTCTGCCTTTATTTGAAACACACTTCTAACATAACGAGTCCATTTATCATCACTATTGAATGTCCAATCAGGTTGTTCCTGGACAATTCGGTTAATTAATACGATTCTCTTGGCCATCGTCGTCCGATAATAGCGAAGTGCGGATAGATATCTGTTTAAATGCAGGTCACTAAATCCATATCCACATATTAGCAAGATATCTGCTTCATATATCAAACGCTCCAATAACGAGAAATAGCATCTATATGGATTGGATAGAATTACGTCAGGTTTGTTATATCCAATTACAAGTGGCTGTTTACTGATTAAAAACCCTTCATCTGATCGCATTTGCTTGTAATCAATAGATATATCCTCAACTGATGGTTTTCTTTTCCAATGCAACTCGGAGTAAGATTTGTCGGTAGGTACGGCAAAATGCACGCAGCCGTGTAAAGGAAGATAGGTGTTCCAAGAATCACACATTAATCTTTGCGGCTTGAATTGGCCGTTTCTTTTATCAAAGCCTGTATCAAACTGCGGAAGTGCTTTGATAACTACATTATCATAATTCAATGTAGCAACAGATAACATAGATCGTTTATTAAGGTTATTGTAGAAATCTGAGTGCTTCCCAAAAGTAGGATTTGATACTGTTGATTCGCATCTGCTGAGCATTAACTTGAATATTTCATTATTTAGTGTTTTTTCCAAAAACCACAGCCTTTGTGCGCTAAGCGAAGCCAGTCCATCGTCAAGTTTTAATATTTGATATAGTGGTAGATAATCTCTTTCTGCGGTTTTATTGCTCGGCATTATCGAATCCTTAGTCAATATACTTATCAGCATGTTAAGCACATAGTGGATGGCCTCAAAATTTGGTTCATAGGGAAATCCTTTATACTTATGCCCCGGAAAACCGACTTCTGGGTTGGCTGACAATGTATTAATCTCTTTTCTTAGTATTTGATGGCGTTCAAGCTTTTTCTTTATCAGATGACAGGGTGAGCGGCTCTCTTCATCTAATTTGTAAAATTGCTCACTATGATTTAGATAAAACTCATCAATATCCATAACACTCGGGAACCCCACACTTATGGATGCACCAGAGCCAGTGATTAAAAGGACCTTCTTTTTCAAGTCAAACCTTGCCTTGACTCATCGGATCAAGCTGGATATAAACCTCATCCACCTGCTCTTGCAGCTCTATAGTTTTGGCAAGGGCAGTTACCATTCGGCAATAATGGATGGGGTCTGCAAGGCTCTTGCCTTTGCGGTCTTTAAGGTATTTGTGCAATACCTGATAACCACCGATGTGGTAGTTCCACAGCTCCGGCGTAATGCCCTCAAAGTATTTATGTTCATTGATCTGCACCCTGCCAGTACTGGCATCGTATTTGTAGAAGTCCACAGTGTCATCGGTGCCGGAGCCCTGGTATTTTGCCAAAGGTGGATCGAGCTGTGGGCTTTTGAGTAAATGGATAGCGGCCAGCTCTTTGCCCAGTTTAGCAAGCTCTGTGAAGAGCTCATAATCCTCCGTGAAGGGGATGCGCGGGAAATCCATCCTGAGATATTGAGCATAACGCTCTCTGTAGATATTGCTGTGTAAGATGGCATAGATATAGTAGAAAAACTGCTCTGGCTCAAACTGCGGCCAGAGTTTAGAAAACCTGTCTATCAGTTCCGGTGCGATATTGTATTCTCGTTCGGTGCTGGCAAAGATGTCTTCTTTTTGCTCGTCGGGGTAAAGATAGAGAGGAAATACGTATGATATTTCGCTGGTTTTATTCGAGATATAACAACTTTCTGATATGCCATTCGATAATAAAACATGTTGCCAAGTGTTGGACGCCTTTACTTGTCTTACCGTTGAAATTCCCAGATTCATTTCCAACATATGCTTCATTACATCATTTCTTGATCTGCAGATAAAGCCTCGGCTTCTGCCTGTATAATATGTGTAACGGGTATCAAAAGGACGGTAGAGAATGGGTTTGATCATGGCATCATTCATGCCACTGTCTTTCAAATCTTTTTGAGCAAGCTCTACCTTCCAATCCTGAGCATCTTTGCCAAGGTTGAAAGCTGTTCTGGCACTTTCTGCATCTATTGAGGCAAAATGATGAACCGTTTTCCGCACTTCGCTTTCTGAATCCTGAATGGTGAGTTTGTCTCTGGCCGTCACTATGCCAACACTATTCACGGGACAAATCTCGGGCAGGCTTATCCACTCCAGATAATGCTCATTGCCCGTGGCTTCTGGATGGAAAATATAGAAAGGTGAACTGGGATTTAGATATTCATAAATGTCAGCTTTGAAGTCGTTTGAATTCAGCCAATCGTATTTTTCAGCCCTGAGGCCGAAGAGCTCATGATGCGCCACCTTGTGCACTTCTTCTTTACCGCTTTTAATCATCAGGACAATGGCGGTGCCCTGCTGAATATCAAAGACGTTTTCATCTTTGCTACCATCGGGGGCTTTTTCTTTCTTCAAGCTGTTGCCGTGCAGATCGAGCACATAGATCTCGTCAAAAGTATGCATCAGGCTTTGGCGCATCCCTCGGAAGGTAGGGTTTTCTAAATAACCGTGATTGGTAATCATACCGACAATGCCCCGTCCTGCCTTATGGATCTTCCATTGGGCAAAGCGGATAAACTTCACATAGTCGTCCTGCAACCATTTGGGGTTTCTTTCACCCAAGGGATTACCATCAATGGTGTAATAACTTTGCGCTCCATCCAGCTCTGTTTTCAGCAGTTGTTCCGTCCATGCGTTGCTGTTTTCACTGGCTCCGCTATAGGGAGGATTTCCCATGATCACCAAGATGGGGTCTTGATGCTTCACTTTATTAGCCAGCGCACATTCTTCGCTGATATCATGGGTGATGGGAAGCTCCGTCTGCAAAGGCGTATCCGGCTCCAGAGTATTGGAAAGGTAGAGTTTAAAGCGTTCATCATCTGCCATTTCATAGCCGTGTTCGGCCAGTAGATAGCTGATCTTGAGATGGCCTACGGTGTAAGGGGCCATCATCAGTTCGATGGCGTGAAAATGGGGCAGGATATGTTCTTTGATGAGTTTGTGGATGCCGCCAGTGCCGTACTTCTCGCTGTGTTCGGAGATCGCTACTTTGATGGCTTCGGCCGGAAAGGTGAGAGTGCCGGCTGCGGGATCCAGGATGGTCACTTCCGGCGAGGCCAGGCCATCGCTCAGCCCAAAATGGCTTTTCAATAAGGAGTGGATGCTGCGCACGATATAGCCTACTACAGGTTCTGGGGTGTAATAAACCCCGCGCTTTTCCCTGAGGCTGGGATCGTATTCACTGAGGAAGGTTTCGTAGAAATGGATGATGGGATCGCTGCCCTTGCCTTCCTGGTAGTACTTGTGCAGAATCTGCTGGATGTCAGTAACACAGAGGATTTCCGCGATGTCGTCGATCAGTACTTCCAGAGCTTTGGGCGGTTCTTCATAAGAGATGAATTTGAAGATGCTCTTGAGGATGCCCAAGGTGTTGGGGATGTATTTGTGGATGAGCTCACGGTTAAATTCTCCGGTGCTGCGGGTGCGGGCGGCAAAGATGCCATAGGTGAGGGTTTGGGCATAGAGATCGGCAAATTGATCCAGGGTGAGATTGTTGATCAGCAGCTTTTTGAAGGATTCATAGAAGCCCAGGAGCACCTTGCGGCCCTGCTTTTCCTCTTCGGCCAGCTCGATGGCGATGATCTCATCGCGCAGGAAACGGGTGCGTTTGGCCAGAGCGTTGGCCAGGCTCCTGGGGTCTGTGATGGCAGGCAGGGAAAAGGAAAAATAGCGGTCAAACAGAGCTTCGAACTCCTCTGTTTGAGATAGGGGTGGAGCTTGACGCATCTGAGTGGCATTGATGGCACTGGCAATGGTGGCACTACAGACAAATTCCCCATGCTGATAGAGCCAGAACTCATAGAAATTGGTAAGGATGAGGTTCGGGAAAGTGCCCAGGTAGCGCTTGAGCTGCTCGCTCACGGAGATGGGTTCAAGATTGTATTGCTCCGGCTTTTTGGCCTCGATGTAGCCAGTGATGTGGTTTTTGCCATCCCAGATGCGGAAGTCCGGGTTGCCTGCTTCCGTGGCTTTGGGCAGGATGGTCACTTCGCATTTGGCGATGCGGTTTTCCCTGGCATAAGCCTCCAGCAAGTCCTTCAGGCAATGGTAGAAGCTCTCTTCTCTGGCATCACCCCGGTCTATGATCTTTTGTAAATCACTTAAGTATTTGGTCAGAACTTGTTTTAACAAATCTCCACTCCCTCAGTGTAATATTTCAGTTTAGCCAAGACAGTAGGGGGGAGATATTTGGTCAAGCTCTTTTTTGTTACAGGCATTCTCCCATTTTTTACGAAAGCCTGATTATGGCCTGGTCATTGCTTGCTATCTGAAATGCCGTGCCTACAGTTGCTATCTGAAATGCCGTGCCTACAGCACTCGGGGCGGTATGTGGTGTTTGGGTTGCTATCTGAAATAGCGTGCCTACAGCACTCATATGGCATTCTGTTAATGGCGGTTGCGAATAATTCTTGACAGCTAGTCATATTGTTGGATTCTTGAAAATTGCCTGTTTGCGGCCAAGCTTGAAGCTCACTTTTGGCTGCTGATTGCTTGATTGAATGAATGAGTAGTAGGAGAATATCATGAAGATTATCCTGAGCAGAAAAGGCTTTGATAGCAGCTATGGTGGAGTAGCCAGTCCGGTATTTACCCAGGACGGGAAATTCCTCTCACTACCCATACCCTTGAATAGCCCGGAAGCGGAAAGGCTGGGTTATGATGTATCCTATAACGACCTCAAGCTTCACGGGCATAATTATGGCCAATTGGTGCAGGATCTTTCCCGGCACAAGCGCAAAAACCAGCTTTCCGGTGAGATGCTGGTTCGCCTGGGCCTGGATCTGCTGAAGGATGTTTATCCAAAGCGGAACACAGCCTGGAGGCCACTATTTGGACAGCTTGGTTCGGCTCAGGGGCATCTGAAGAAGCAGGGCATTGGCCCGGGGGATATCTTTCTGTTCTTTGGTTTGTACAATTGGGTGAGACAAGAGGGCGGTCTGTATTCTTATGAGAAAGCTGAAAAGCCCTTTCACCTGCTCTGGGGCTGGTTTCAGGTGGAGGATGTGATTGATCTGGATGAGCCCGGAGATAAGATTCGGGACTGGATGAGCCATCATCCCTATTTCTATATGCCGGGGGTAAAGGGGAAAGCGCTGTACTTGGGGGCTCAGGACCTGGTGATAGATCAGAAGCTCATCCTTGAGGGCGGAGGTGTGGGTAAATTCGCGGAATATCACAAGGGTTTGCAGCTTAGCAGGCCAGGATCAGGCAAATGTACGGATTGGCTGGTGCCGGAGTTTTTGTATAACGAGGATAAGGCCAAGCTGCCTACTTATCATCAGGATCCGGGGCGCTGGAAAAAGGAAGGTGATGGGTACAAGCTCAGGGCGGTTTCGATAGGGCAGGAATTTGTGTTTGATAGTGAGGAGCATCCGGGGGTAACGGATTGGATTATCAGCTTGATAGGTAGGGGATTTAGGCGGCCGTAACGCTGTCTTCAGACGGTACGTGTAGTGAGTAGAAGAATAGTCACGCAGATTACGCGGATTGCGCAGATTATTGGTGAGGGAGATTAGCCTTTCAGGCATAGTTTGAATGGTTCAGGACTAAAAATACCAGGGATCTTGATGGAATGAGCTATAGTGCATTTTTGCCAATGTCAATGGCCCCGATCTGCGAAATCAGCGCAATCTGCGTGCTGTTTATTCTACAAGCGCTCAGAAATAGATTGACTGTTTTGGTTAAATATAGAGTCTTGTACCAAACTGCTAAAGCGCTGTGTGCTATGGCAATGTTTGAGAGAATATCAGGAGAAAATATGCGACGAGTAGTGATTGCGATGATCCTAATCAGCCTGATTTTGGGCGCTTGTGGAAAAACGCTGACAACAGGTAAGACCAAGATTACATTTTGGCATGGTTTGAGTGGCCCTTTGGGGGATACTCTTACCGATATGATCATGGAATTTAACCGCAGCCAGGATGAAATCGAGGTGGTGGCAAATCCCATCAGTTCCTATACTGCCTTGTCGCAGAAACTGATGGCTTCGATCCAGGCCAAGAAGCAGCCGGATATAGCTCAGGTCTTTGAGAGCTGGGCTGCGAAGTATATCGAATCCGGAGTCTTGTGTCCTTTGGAGCCCTTTATGGAAGAAGACGAGGATTTTGGTGAAGAGGATTTGCAGGATATGTTCCCGGTCTTCCGGAATTCCAATACTTTCAACGACACCATCTACTCCATGCCCTTTAATAAAAGCGTGAGAGCGTATTTCTATAACAAAGACGAATTTTACCGTATGGGCCTGGATCCGGACGACTTTCCCAAGACCTGGGAAGAGTTTCGCAAGCTATCCAAACTGCTGACCCGGGATACGGATGGTGACGGTGTGATAGACCGTTGGGGGACCAATTTCAATGTGAACGAATGGCAATTCATCAATCTGCTCTATCAAGCTGGCGGCGAGATCGTGGATGCGGCTGGAAATCCAGCTCTGAACAGCAAAGCCGGGGTAGAGGCCCTTAGCTTTATCACCGATATGATGTTCAAGGATAAGAGCGCGTATCTGGTAACCGGATACGACGGTCAAAATGACTTTATGGCGGGCATCGTGCCTATGTATGAAGGCTCCAGCGTGTCCATTACTCACATGCGCCAGCAGCCGATTAATTTTAATATTGGTTATGCGCCTCTGCCTACTTATAAAACTGGAAAAAGCGCTGTATCGGGTACGAATATCGTGATCTTCAAATCCGGAGATAAAAAGCGGGAGCGCGCCTCCTGGGAATTTATCAAATGGTTTACGGATACAGAACAGACTGCCCGTTGGAGTGCCGAGACCAGCTATATGCCGGTGCGGCGCAGTGCTATGGGCACCGCCAAGATTCAGGGCTTTTTGGCTCAAAATCCCCAATATCAAGGTATATTTGATCAGTTGGAGGATGCGGTTTATGAGCCTCAGACTTCGGCTTGGTTTAAGGC
>JAJBAY010000086.1 GCA_020532515.1 Candidatus Cloacimonadota bacterium
GAGGCGTTCATGATGAAAATCCCGTCGATATTTCGACGACCGATGCTACTACCGGCCTGTATATTTTAAAAGATCAATGTGATTTCATTATGTTACGCCGCCCAAGCAGGTGCGAAAGTTGAGTTATTTTATTGCCTGATGTAAAGAAAGCTGTAAACATATCACCGTTAAGATTAGGCCTGTTTTCTTTACGGAAGGTGGCACAAATGAAAATCGGCTATGCTAGGGTGTCAACGAGCGATCAAGATCCTCAGTTACAGCTTGACGATTTGGCCAAGGCAGGGTGCGAAGATGTCTTTACGGAGAAACAGTCGGGTGCCGGGAAGGAGCGGCCGGTTCTTGACCAATGCTTTCGGACGCTTCGTAAAGGCGATACGCTCGTTGTCTGGCGATTGGATCGGTTGGGGCGCTCCCTGAAACACCTGGTCGAGACAATTGCAACCTTGGAAGATAGAGGGATTGGGTTTTGCTCTCTTAGGGAAAATATCGACACGACTACGGCAGGCGGTCGGCTGGTCTTTCATATTTTCGGGGCTCTGGCTGAATTCGAGCATTCGTTAATTCGTGACCGTACCAAGGCCGGACTTGCTGCAGCAAGAGCTCGGGGCCGTGTCGGAGGACGGAAGCCCAGTATGAGCAGAGCTAATGTGAAAAAAGCTGCCGCCATGCTTCTTGACCCTCACATGACAAAAACAGAAGTCGCCAGGCATTTTGGAATATCACGGGTAACACTGAACGAATCATTAAAACGAGAGGGTTTTCCTTTGGATCCTCTCTATCCTCAAGCAGGAGGGGAGCATGACAAGTAAAGAACTTAAGGATCGTCTTTGGGATGCCGCCAACGCCCTGCGCGGTTCAGTGTCCGCCGCGCAATACAAGTACCCGGTCCTCGGGTTGGTGTTCCTCAAATACATCAGTGACACCTTCGAGGCTCAGGGTGATGTGATACGTGGAAAACTTGCTGATCCGGCGTCAGACATCTTCATTGATGACGATACCCTGCGGGAAGAAAGCGCAGCTATGTTCGTGGAGGATAAAACCTTCTACGAGTCGGATAATGTTTTTTGGGTTCCGGAAGAGGCCCGGTTTCAAAAACTCCTCGACTACTCGGCTCAACCAGACCTACCACAAAAGCTGGATGAGGCCATGCGTATGATCGAGAAGGAGAACACCACCCTGACCGGCGTTCTCTATCGCAATTATGGCCGGCTGGAGCTGGAAGCCGGGAAGCTGGGCGAATTGATGGGCATTGTCGCGCAGCTCAAGTTTGACCCACGCAATCATGGCAGCCGTGATGTGTTCGGAGAAGTCTACGAATACTTTCTTGGCAAGTTTGCCCGGATGGAAGGCCAGCGTGCCGGAGAGTTCTATACACCGAAATGTGTTGTGGAAACCTTGGTTGAAGTCCTGGCCCCCTTCCGGGGTAAAATCTATGATCCCGCATGTGGTTCCGGCGGCATGTTTGTCCAGTCAGCAAAATTCATGGAGGCCCACGCCGGAACTCTGGGCAAGAAGGGTGACCTGGCCATCTATGGTCAGGAGCTGATGGCGGAAACCCGGAAGCTGTGCAAGATGAACCTGGCTATTCACGGTCTTGAGGGCAATATCGGAAAGACTTACGCCTCGACCTTCACCAACGACCAGCACCCAACCTTGCGAGCCGATTTTTTGCTGGCCAATCCCCCCTTCAATATCAGCAACTGGGGCGGTGAAAAGCTCGAAGAAGATCCCCGTTGGGCTTACGGCATTCCACCCAAAGGTAACGCCAATTTTGCCTGGCTACAGCACATGCTGGCGCGGCTGTCCCATAAAGGACGAGCCGGAGTGGTTCTGGCCAATGGCTCCATGTCGTCACAACAATCCGGCGAAGGGGCAATCCGGGAAGGAATGATCAAGGATGATGTGGTGGAGTGTATGGTTGCTCTGCCGGGACAGTTGTTCTCGACTGCTGCGATTCCGGTCTGCCTGTGGTTTTTGAGTAAAGACAAAAAGCCGGGGATCAACGGCAAGGCCGACCGATCAGGCCAGATTCTGTTCATCGACTGCCGCCAGATGGGAACTCTCATTCCGGGGTCGCGCATCCAGAAAGAGCTGTCCGAGGAAGAAATTCAGAAAATCGCCCAGACCTACCACCGCTGGCGGGAAACCGATTTCAGTGATGGTGAAGACTACCAGGACGAGGCGGGCTTCTGTGCGTCCGTTGACCTGGTTGGTGTTGAAAAACATGGATTTGTTCTGACACCGGGGCGCTATGTTGGTGCCAATGGGATCGAAGCTGATAGTGTGCCCTTTGAGGAGAAAATGACGGAACTGAGCAGTCGCCTCTATGTGCAGATGAAAGAAACCTCCATGCTTGATGATGTGATCCGAAAGAACATGGAGGTGTTAGGCTATGGGGAGTGACTTTTTAACATTCGGATTATCTGCTGAACTGTTCCGCAAAACAGTCCAGCCAGGAGACATGGCCACCTCTTGCTATATTGGGCTCGAACATATCAATCAAGGATCACTTAGTCTCAATGGCCATGGCATTTCATCAGATGTATCAAGCGCGAAATCAGCATTCAGTCGTGGTGATATTCTATTTGGAAAGCTTCGTCCTTATTTCCGAAAAGTTATTTTAGCTCCTTTTGATGGGCTTTGTTCTACAGACATTTGGGTTGTCCGTTCAAAAAAAGGTGTGGATCAAAAGTTTCTTTTCTACTGGATGGCTTCACAAGAGTTTGTTAATTTTTCCATGCAGGGGGCAGAGGGAACAAGAATGCCCCGTGCAAAATGGGAACATGTAAGTCGACATGCGATCCCGTATATCGATATTTCCGAACAACGCGCCATCGCCCACATCCTCGGATCCCTCGACGACAAAATCGAACTCAACCGCAAAACCAACGAAACCCTGGAAGCGATGGCCCAAGCGATCTTCAAAAGCTGGTTTGTCGATTTTGACCCGGTGATTGACAATGCACTGGCTGCCGGCAATCCCATCCCGGACGAATTGCAGGATCGGGCTGCTGTCAGGGAAGCCCTTGGAGGCGAGCGCAAACCTCTCCCTGAAGATATTCGGAAGCTTTTCCCGAGTGAGTTTGAGTTGACGGAAGAGATGGGATGGGTGCCGAAGAGGTGGGAGGTTTTAAAAATTGGCAATCTTCTAGAGTTGGCTTATGGTAAATCTTTGGCAGCAAGAGTCAGAGAACCTGGTCCATATCCAGTGTATGGGTCTGGAGGAGTTGGTGGATTTCATAAGAAGGCGATTGTTAATGGGCCTGGAATTATTGTTGGAAGAAAAGGAACTGTTGGGTCCGTTTATTGGGAATGGTCGGATTTTTTCCCTATAGATACAGTGTTTTTTGTAAAACTAAAAAATGAACTTCCCCTTTACTGGGTTTACCAGAATCTTATGCAAATGGATATTGCTTCACTTGGTGCGGACTCGGCCGTTCCAGGGGTAAATAGAAACTCGATTTACGATAAAAAATGGGTAGTTCCAAGCAAGGAAATATTGACGTTCTACTGGAGTCAAGTGGAGACATTTTCAGCAAAGATGCTCGATCTTTCTGAGCAGAATATGGTTCTTGGAAATATTCGAGATACCTTGTTGCCAAAGCTTATTTCCGGAGAAATTCGTATTCCAGATGCCGAAAAGCTGTCAGAATCAGCAGCGTGATATGGTTACACTTTTGATATAGGGGGAGGAAATGCTCGTTGAAGACCATCTGGAAACCGCCTGCCTGGGCTGGCTTTCCGATCTCGGGTTTGCCTGCCTGACAGGTGACGATGTATCTCATGGAGGAGACCACCAGGCCCGGGAAAAGTACCTGGAAGTCGTCCTGAAGCCTCACCTGGAAAGAAGCCTGCAGCAGCTCAATAAGGGGATGGCACCAGCCGCGATAGAGGAAGCCGTTGTCTTACTTTCCGGCTACACCGCGCAATCCATGCTCGAAGGCAACCGGGAGGTCTACGAATGGATACGCAACGGAGTTCCGGTCGAGGTCGAAGAAAAGGATGGACACAAATCAATCGTCAGAGCCCAGGTTGTTGATTTTGAGAATCCTGCTAACAACGCATTCATGGCCGTACAGCAATTCACTGTCCATGGAGAGAAGGTTCGCCGGCCGGATATCGTTGTCTTCGTCAACGGTCTACCTCTGGTCGTCATTGAACTGAAGAATCCCGGTTCTTTTACCGCCGACATTGAAGCCGCCTACAATCAGATACAGACCTACAAAAACGATACTCCCCGGCTGTTCTTCTACAACCTGCTGAACATCATCTCTGACGGCACTGTGGCACGGTACGGCTCTCTTACGGCAGACTTTGGCCGGCATTCTCCCTGGCGCCTGATCGATGACGAAAAAGCCCCTGGCGGCATGCTCGAACTTGAAGTCATGATCCGGGGATTGCTGGCACCGCAAACCCTGTTGCGGTATCTGAAATATTTTGTTGTCTACATGACGGATGACGGAGCCGCTTCTGCCAAAATTGTTGCTCAGTGGCATCAGTACCACGGCACACTCAAGGCCGTTGAACGCGCCGTGGATGCGTATCTGCACAAGAAGGACGGCAAGGGTGGAGTGATATGGTTCACCCAAGGGTCTGGAAAATCATACCTGGCGATGTTTTACGTCATGATGCTGCGCGAACACCCGGCATTAAAACACCCTACCTTTGTCATGGTCACCGACCGAAACGATCTGGACGGCCAGCTTTTCGGCACCTTTGCCTCATGTGAGCGCTCGCTGCGGGCCACACCGGCTCAGGCTGAGAACCGCGACGATTTAAGAGAGAAGTTGTCGACGGTTCAAGCGGGAGGAATCTTCTTTACCACCATCAACAAATTTGCCCCGGAAAAAGGTCGGAGTCAGACGGATATTCTGTCCGAGCGCGACAATATCATCGTCCTTGCCGATGAAGCGCATCGGACCCAGTACGGGTTTAAAGCGGAAATCGAGCACAAGACAGGCAAAACCAAATACGGCCTTGCCAAATACATGCGGGATTCCCTGCCGAAGGCGATCTATCTCGGAATGACCGGCACTCCTGTCTCTTTGGATGATCGGGATACGCAGTCTGTGTTCGGCACTTACGTCGATGTCTACGATATGCTGGCCGCACAAAAAGATGAGGCGGTTGTTCCGATTCATTATGAATCTCGAATCATCGAGCTTGCCTTCAACGAAGCCGAGAAGCAGTCGTTAAAAGACATGTTTCTGGAAATGACCGAGAACGACGATACCGATTCCCAGAACCGAACCGTGTCCCAACTTACCCGGATCGAAGAGCTTGCCATGTCCGAAGGGCGTTTAAAAACCATGGCAGAAGATCTGGTGGCGCACTGGGAGTTGAGAAAAGAATCAATGCCTGGCAAGGCGATGATTGTCGCCATCTCGCGGCAAGCAGCCGTCAAACTGTACGATGAAATTGTTGCCCTGCGACCGGAATGGAAGGGTGACAGTTTGATGACCGGCAAAATCAAGGTGGTTATGACCGGCAGTGCAACCGATCCGGCCAGCTTCCTTCCTCACCAGACAGACAAGAAAGACCGGAAGAATCTGGAAAAACGCTTCAAGTCGGAAAAAGATGAATTGGAAATGGTCATTGTCCGGGACATGTGGTTGACCGGATTTGATGCGCCACCGGTTCATACCCTGTACGTCGACAAGCCGATGAAGGGGCATGGACTGATGCAGGCCATCGCCCGAACCAACCGGATCTGGAGAGACAAACCCGGAGGCTTGGTTGTCGACTATATTGGGATCGGCGCCGAGCTGAAAAGCGCCATCAAGAGTTACACCAAGGATTCCGGATCCTCTCAGTCGCCGGTCGATGTTTCCGGCGGGGCGTTAACGATTCTGATGGATACCCTGGATGTCGTGCGTAAGGAATTCTTCGGCCAATTCGACTACAGCGGCTACGATAATCCCCAATGCGTGCTGGCGCTGCTGGCTCCGGCGATGGAACACATTGTTGCCCTGAACCCCAAGCCGGACGAGAAGGGGCGCAACCAGGGGGTCAAGGACTATCTGGATCAGGTAGCCAAGCTGACCAAAGCACAGGCGCTCGCTGGAACTCTTCCGGAAGCGTTGGCCGTCAGAGAAGAAATTGCTTTCTTTCAGGCGGTCAAGGTCTCTTTGCAGAAGCTGACCCGCGTTTCTTCAGGTCAGTCGCGGTTGGAAAAGGAAGCAGCTCTCAGGCAATTGGTGGCCAAGGGTGTGTTGGTTGAAGGGGTGACAGATATCTATGGAACCTTGGATATAGACAAGCCCGACATCAGCATTCTGGACGAAAACTTCTTGAAACAGATTTCAGAACTGCCAACCAAGAACCTTGCAGCGGAACTGATGCAGCGACTTATTGAGGATGAGATCAGAGCCCGTGGCAGAAAGAATGTACAACAAGCCAAAGAGTTCACCAGCAAGCTTGAGGAAGCGATTAACAAGTACCGGAATCGAGGCCTGACAACCGCTCAGGTCATCGAGGAATTGATCAATCTGGCAAAGGAAATCGTAGAAACTCAACCGCCAACCGGAGTGTCGGAAGATGAGTACGCTTTCTATCAGGCTTTGTGTAAAAATGAATCCGCTGTCAGAGAGTTAGGCGACCCTATCCTTTATGCTTTGGCCCATGAATTGACTGACAAAATGCGCAAGTCTGCAACGATCGATTGGCAGAAAAGAAAGTCTGCCCGGGCTCGTATGCGCATGCTGATCAAAGTGTTGCTTACCAAATATCGTTACCCGCCAGACAAGCAGCCGGAAGCTATAGAATTAGTTATCGAGCAGGCGGAGCTTTTCGCTGACGAATGGGGTGTCGAATACCCGACGGTAGGTTAGCGATATGGGATTTCTCACCTATAAATTGAATCTACGTAGGCAGAAGATTGATGCCGACCTGACCAGTACCGGTGCCTGCTATGGCGATGTCGAAGCAGTGATCAAACAGGATAGTCCCGAGGCCCCTGCACAAGTTTATTGTGAGTATGTTGCTGCTCGACTGGCCGCTCTTGTCGGGATTGATGCCGCAGCAGGGGTTTTGGTTCCGCACTCCAGGGGCCTGATGTATGCCTCTTTGACGATTTCCCAGCTCGCGAACCCCTTGGCCAAGGTTGATGCTTCAAATCTTGAAGAATTCAAGAGTTATCATCCGGTTGAGGCTGCACGGCTTGCTGTTTTCGATTTATGGATCGGCAATGCAGATCGGGTGGGTAACGTTCTTGCCAGCATGGGTTTGTCTACAGAGGATGTTGTCGCCGGTATTGATAATGGCGCCAGCTTGCTCAATTCTGAGCTGAGCAAGGAGATGTCTTTAAAATTATTATGGGATGCAGGCCAGCCGGATTTTCATCTTTTTGGAACGGGCCATAAGTGGGTTTACTGCGAAGATACTATTTCCCGGATTGAAGGGCTCCCGGATTTTGCCATCGATACCGCCTGTGTTCTAGGTGATACTGTCGGGTCGGTCATGCTGCCTGAACAGGCAGAGGTTGCCGAAGTGTTAAAGTGGAGACGTGACGGGGGAAGGTTGCGTAACCTTGTCCGCGAAGTTCTGCAGCCAGTTTAGAAAAGGGCCTCAAAAAAAGAGCCCAACCAAGTGGAGGGGGATGCAAGGCTGGACTCTTCAGTTCGGAGCATATTCGCCCTCCTGTTGACTAAATTCTAATCAGGATGGCGGCCTGAGTAAGGGAATTTTTGTCCGAAACAGATCTGAGATGTGGCTCAATTTTAACTCAGCTCCATGAAGATAAGTCCTCAATTTTATGGAAAATTTGTTTGAATCTTCCCTTTTGAGAGTGCCCCCATCCACTGCTCCAACCACTTATATCGGGTGCTCCTTGGGTCTCCTCTGTTTCGGTTAAAAAGCCGCTCTCGCGAAGAACATCCATTGGTTGCTTCTCGCCAACGTTAATGCCTCCGCCGGTATAACACAGAGTAAACCACCATCTGGGATCATCTACACCAATCTCTTTGAAAAAAGATGCTGCTGCATTGACTTCTAATTCTTGGTTTCCTAGTAATGTGTATATCTTAGGCCTGCCTAGCCTTAAGGCTGACATTAATAGCGTACCAATACCGAGGCACCAGTATAAATAACTCTGCTTGTCTTCTCCCCGACGTTGTAATACATGTCCTAAAACTCTGAACATTTCTTGTATTTGTCTCGGGGTCATTTTCATGGTTGTCACCAATTCAACGACTTTTTCCGTCAGAGAATGATCTAATTTCATCATGCAGCCTCGCTGGTTCTCCCGCTCTAAATAATATCCAACGTATTCTGAGGCCATTCTGGAGAAATTTTCTTCTTTTGGCAGTGGTAACGGCACTTCTCTTTGAACAAACTTACGAAAATACTCTGGGAAGTCAAGATCGGCGCCAAAAGCAGCTTTTGCTGAGCATTCAAGCTGTCTGCGATCCACTGCCAAAACAAATGTCATCCCCCTCACATCAAACACGTGCTTTATCGTTTCAAGGTACGAAATGGCATAATCTGGTCGGCAGCGATCCAGTTCATCAACCATAATCAGGATGCCGGATTCTTTTTCAACAGCAGCCCTGATTGCGTTTTTTAGCGCATGTAAAGCTTTCCGCTTCGACGAATATAGGTCGAAAAAGCTGCCAGGAACCTCTTGGTTTTCTACCTTTTTCTTCTCAGCTAAGTCGCCTGCGGCAACTACGTCTATACCTGTAAACTTGCTTACCACTTGATTCCCTAGCCCTGCTAAAAACCACCCCACATCTTTTGCTGCATCCTTCAGTGGTTTGGCATCCTGAGAATCTTCGCCAAAAGCATCAATAAGGGCAGAGATAAGAGAAACTAAGGGGTCTCCACAATAATCGTCGTCCCAAGCATTGACTGATATGACAAGTTGTTTTTTTTCATTGACCTCTGTGGTCGCAAGACGATTACGCCACATTTTCAGAAATGTGCTTTTTCCGGAACCGAACCTAGCATCGAGGCCGATAACTAAACTTTCGGAAACAAAGAACTTTTCTATACTAATGAAGTTTTCTAGTTTTTTTGCAAATTCCTCTAGGCCAAGAAGATCGTCATCAAATGTATTTATGTTCATTTAACACTCCGATATGTCAGCAGTAGTGTCCCAACGTTTAGTTGAATAAAAACAACTGGTTATCGTTTTCCATTGATGCGGCTGTGTAATCCGCGTCAACAAGTAGCTGATTTAACTGAATTCTCTCGAACGAGGTTACGCTTAAT
>JAJBAY010000087.1 GCA_020532515.1 Candidatus Cloacimonadota bacterium
TCTTTGTAGTATCTGCTTTCCATGTACTTTCTCCTTAGATGATTTTGCCATCAACGCTGATGACGTTTACTTTCACAAAGTGCATTTTGCCTGCGCGTTCCAGTGCTTTTTGCAGAACGACTTCCATACCGCCACAACAAGGCACTTCCATGCGCACGATGCTCACGCTGTTGATCTTATGCAGAATAAATATCTGCGACAATTTGTCTATATATCGTTCAATATCCGGATCCAGTTTTGGGCAGAAGGTGATCACGATCTTACCCTTCAGAAAGCGGCGATGAAAATCTGCGTAGGCGTAGGGCACACAATCTGCTGAGAGGATGAGATCGGCATTTTCAAAATACTCGGCAGCAGGATTGATCAAGGTGAGCTGCACAGGCCATTGTCTCAGCTCCGAGTGCAGTTCGCCGCCCATCAGATTATCAGCTTTTGCAGGCTCTATTGTCCTGGCATGAGTGCCGCTACAGCCACAGGCCATGGTCTCTTCGGTGGTGAGGGCTTCGATGTCGTAATCATTGGCCTTCAATATCTTCAGCGCTTCATTATAATATCCCATTTCTCCGTGAGACTTGAGATGGTGCAGATGCGCTTTGATGGTATTGACACCGGCTTTCATGATGTTTTCCATTACCAGAGCTTCGCTGTAAGGCTCGGCTTCACGTTCTTCCACCAGGATGGCGCCTTGGGGACAATTTCCCAAACAGGCACCTAGGCCATCACAAAAGAGATCACTTACCAGGCGGGCTTTCCCGTCAATTATCTGCAGAGCACCTTCCGGGCAACCAGGGATGCAAACCCCGCAGCCGTTGCACTTGTCTTCATCGATTTTGATGATCTGACGTATCATTTTACTACCTCTATTAGTTTTATTATTGTTTGTAATTGTGATTTGCCTTCGTCCAAAAGGGAAAAGGCGTGCTTGCTCAAGTTCCATTGGGTGACCGTCAGCCGCATGGAGCCGACGATGATCCGGAAAAGATGCAGCGGATTCAGTTCCGCTCTGATCTGTCCGATCTGCTGTGCCTGCATGATGTAGTTCATCACTTCATCGCGGTGAATATGCATTACGGTGAGCAGGTTTCCTTCAAAGCTGTGGTCATTCTTAAAGAGCTCTTCGCTGAAGATGACCATCGCCAGATCGGGATCCTGAGTAAAGAGCTCATAGCGGCTGATTACAAAGCTGCGGACACAGTCCAATGGGGAAAGTCCTTGGGAATTGATATGTGCGATGGACTGATTGGATATGTGCTGGAAATAGTTGAGGATCATACAGATAAGTTCTCTTTTGCTGTCAAAATGCTTGTACATGGCCGCATCACTCACCCCCAGGCTGTTGGCCAGGTTCTTGGTGGTGAGCTTTTCGTAGCCCTGCTGAGCAATGACCTTGATCGCCGCTTGCACGATCTCCATCTGTCTTTTGGTAATATCCATCAGGTTTTCCTTTGTTTTAGTTTAGGTAAGTAAGTATTTACTAACCAAGATGTACAGGGCTGGAATTTTGGCAAGAAGTATTTTCGTAAAAGCCTACATATTTTTTAGGGTGATGGGGCAAGTAGCTGTAATGTATGTAGATAAAAGGTCAATAAATATTTATTAGCTTCGGGATTTTACAGAAAGTGGTGCTGATTTTGACAGAGGCATAAGGGAAATGCTCTGACTTATCTGCTGTAGCCCCAATGCCGGCTGAAGCCAGCGGAACGGCCGGATGAATCCAGCCTTACGATGGAGGCTTGATATTTAGCGGCAAGCAGAGTGGCCGGCTACCTGCGGGATAAAAGAAAAAGCCAGGGCTTATCCTGGCTTTATATATGCTAATGCTAGGAAGGTTTCGCTTTAGATCTTCAGTTTCAGCGAATCCAGCAGAGCTTTTTGAGACTCAGGTTTTTCTTTGAGGTCGCTTTCGAGCAGATAGTTTATCCGCTGCTGGAAACGATCCTGGAGCAATTCCAGATATTCTTTGGTATTGCCGCGCTTTTTGGGATCGTAGCGATCGTAATACCCTGGCAGAATCTTTTCGATGGATTCGCGGGTGGGGATCATGGCATTGGGCAAGATATCCCAATCTTCCCATTCGATCTGATCGGTGAGAATAGCGGTCTGCAGCGCCAGTGAAGTCTTGAGCGGGATGGCTTCCAGATCGGAATCGGAATTCTTCCAATATCCGCGGGAATTGAAGCAATAGCATTCTGCGCCATTCTCCACTACATTCAGGAAGGCTTCCACATCGCGATAGAGTTCATAGACTCTGAAAGGATTTGCAAAGGGTTCGAAAACCAGCTTCTTCAGGTCTTCCTCTGTGACGTTCTCGGCACGATTGCGTTGAGTCATCAGAGCCGCACCCATAGCTACTGCCAGGTTCTTATCCTTGAATTTCAGGATGGGAGGCAGCACACTGTCTTTCATGAGCCAGCAGAGAGCCTTGGGGAAGGCACAGCGATTAACGTAATTGCCCAGCAGGCTGCGATCCAGAAGAGCACGGCCATTGGAATTGCGCAAATCCTGTCCCACAGGGATGCGCTTGCCGTCCAGATTGAGGATAGCGTGGTTCATCAGCGAGAGGCAATACTTCCAGTCCGGATGGTCCACAGGGCGGGAATCGGTCTTGTCAAAGAGAGTGGGTTCCCAGGCGCGGCAGACTTTGTTTTTCAAGTCTATCTGGAAGGCGTCGTCGTGCAGGACCACTTTGGAGACTCCTTTGGGCATGGTGCCGGCGTTGTCGTGTGAGTTCGTATGGCTGGATTTGCCGGTTCCGGAGAGGCCGTAAAAGGCGATGGAGCGTTTGCCAAACTTGTGATACTTGCTGTCTTCGCAGGTAGTGAAATCAAGTTCTTTGATGCCGCCATGACAGGCTGCCATGCCGATTCTGATGCCAGAGGTCCAGGCCATGGTGAGTGTGCCTTTTTTGCGTTCGCCAAAGTAGCGCATACCCAGATTGACCATTACGTTGTGCTTTTCATCCACCAGGGCGAGTTGCGGAGCACCTACATTGTTATAAAAAGGATCGTCACAAGTCCATTCGTTGAAGCCGATGATGATCACATCCTGAATGGGCAATTTAGGGCTGGCTTCATATTCTTTTTTGACGGACTCATAAGGAGTGAAATTCACCAACCAATTGAACATATTAGCCGCGTCGGACTCGGTGGTGATAAAGGTGGCCTTCATCATCAGGTCATTATCCATGCCCAATACTGCTTCAGCTTTGATCAAAGGATAGTGTTGCATCTGATAGATAGCTTCACGGAAATCGCCTTCCAGCTTGTTCTTTTGGGAAGCGTCCAAACGGTGATAAAAACGTCTGGCTTTGGCTGTACGGCCCAAAATCTTTCCATGACAATCGTCCAGGACCATAGCGTCCTTGGGTAGATTGTGAAGTTTGACAAATTCCGGATACATGGGCAGGTCAGTAATAGTGACCCCAGGTTGCTTTTTTGCCATTTCATAAGCTTCCCTGATATTGACTGTGCGCACCAGGTGACTGTTCATCAATGTCTCCGCTATGGCGCGGATAGGAGACATAGCTTTGAGATCGCTGTAATATTCAGCACTGTTCTTGCTTGCCATTATTCCTCCATTTATTTCTGTATTTTGATTACAGGTTTCAAGTGATAGGCACTAAAATACTTTGTGACATCCTGTCAAGGACAGTTTTCATTTCAGATAATCTTCAGCTCTTTGCCGATCATCCTGAATTTATCCAGAGCCATATCGAGCTGCGCTCTGGTGTGGGTTGCCATAAAGGAGCAGCGGATCAAACAGCTATTTGGCGGCACTGCGGGCGGTATGATGGGATTGATGAAGACGCCTTCTTCGCCCAGACGTGCCCACATATTAAAGGCATGCATCATATCTCCTACATGCAGAGGGATTACGGGCGTGCAGCTGGTTCCGGTATCATAGCCCATGGCCTTGAATTCTGCCAGCATATAATTTGTGTTTTCCCAAAGCTGGGCGATCCTTTCCGGCTCTTCCTCCATGATTTTAAGGGCTGCGAGAACACTGGCGGTGGAAGCCGGAGGCAGAGAGGCGCTAAAGATGAGCGCGCGGGATTTATGCTTCAGATAGTGAATCAAAGGCTCATCCGCAGCGATGAATCCACCCACTGAAGCCAGCGATTTGCTGAAAGTGCCCATGATGAAATCAGTTTCTTTGGTGAGGCCAAAATGCGCTGCAGCTCCTGCTCCTTTATCGCCCAAAACTCCCAGCGAATGAGCTTCATCCACCATTAGATTGGCGTTATACTTTTTAGCGAGGACGGCGATTGCGGGTAAGTCCGCAATATCCCCTTCCATGGAGAATATGCCATCCACCACGATCAGGGCGGCTTTCCCGTCTATTTTTTGTAGACAGCGCTCCAAAGAGCCCATGTCGTTATGATTGTAGCGCACCATGGTGCCATCTGAAAGCTTGCAGCCATCGATGATCGAGGCATGGTCGTATTTATCGATTACAATGAATTCATTTTTGTCTACCATTGCAGAGATGCAGCCCAGATTGGCCTGATAGCCGGTGGGATAGGCCAGAGCGGCTTCCTTCCCTACCAGGCGCGCCAATTCAGCTTCGAGTTCCAGATGCAAATCCAGGGTGCCATTGAGGAATCTGGAGCCGGCACAGCCGCTGCCATACTTCTTCAGGGCCTGGATTCCGGCTTCTATGACTTTGGGATGCGTGGTGAGTCCCAAATAGCTATTGGAGCCCATCATCAGCATTTTCTTGCCGTTGCAGATCACCTCGGTACCCTGCTCGGAGCTAATCTCCCGAAAATATGGATAATAGCCCAAGGCCATTGCTTTGCGGGCATCGGTGAAATTGTAACATTTATCTAATATGCTCACTTAAGTCCCCTTTATATGATTTTATATTCTTTTAGATTGGTGTATAATACCCCTACCAAGGTGTAGGTAAGGAAAGCCAGCGGTACTGAGATCAGCATCCACAGGATCCCGCCATACCATCCTCCGGCCAATACTGTGAGCAAGACCAGCAGCGGATGCATATTGATCGTGGTGCCTACTACCAGCGGATATACGATGTTATTATCCACCACTTGCACCGCCCACATTGCGATGGCAGCATAGACTATAGCTATCAAAGGACCGCCTTCAAATAATACTGTCAATACGGCCAGACCACCGGCTACGAAAGGTCCAAAATAAGGGATAATATTGGTCAGGCCTGCTGTGATGCCGATCAAGATCGGATTGCTCACTCCCACAATGCTTAGGGCAATGGAGGCCATAATGCTGACTGCTACGACCTCAAAGATCATGGCTCTCAGGTAAGTGCCTACCGTGCTATCGATCTTGCCCAAAATGATGATTGCCATCTCGAAATAGCGGTTTGAACTAAGCTTCAGCGCACCTTTGCGGAGTTTATGCTTGTCTTTGAGGAGGAAAAAGCTGATCAGAGGGATCATACCGATGAAAGATACGGCCCCGATGATAATAGAATAATTGTCCAAGAGCACTTTCGGCAATTTGGCCATGAAGCCAGTGGCATTATCCAGGATATTGGTAAATTCGTTACTTATGTTTAATCCAGGAATTCGCGCATCAAGGTTTAAGGTATATTCGTGGATGCCATGCAAAAAGGGAACCTCTAAAAGAATATCCTTATTTATGCCACCTTCCTGGCTGAGGATGGCGATGAGATTATTGGCCTGTGCCACGATATCCGGAATCATCCTGCTGGTAAACCAAGCGATCAAGCCGGCTACAGTGAGATATACAAAAAGTACGCTGAGCCAACGGGGGATGCGCCTGTGCTCCAGCCAGGTCACTGCCGGATCCAGAACGTAGCTGAAGATTACTGCTCCGATCAGGTAAACAAAGACTTTGCTGTAAAATATAAAGGCAGCTACGACGATAAAGGCCATCAAGATAAAGAATAGAACCTTTGCCCACTTCATGATCAGCTCTCTTTTGCGATGGCAAAGATCATATCTGCAAAATCTTTACAGACAGCTTCCAGGATCTTGACTCCGCAATGAGGTCTGGCTTTCATATAATCCAAGAGCTCAGCTCTGGATATGGCATCAATCAGCACTTCGGTTTTGGCGATAGCGGTGCTGCTTCTGTACTCGCAGTGAAACATATCCAGGAGACCCAATTGCTGAGGGTGAGAGACGATCCTTTCTTGATTACTGCTATAAACACCACTTTGCGCGACCTCACCTGATCTGATGAAGTATACCACTTCTACCGGGTAACCGGATTCGAAGATCGTCTCACCAATCTTGAATTTCCGTTCGTGCATACGATCATCCAAAAGATATAGATCATAGGAGCCCAGCTCTGCAAATAGGGGATAGGCCCGATATCTCAGGTAGGTTTGAGGTCTGCTGAATAGGGATTTTAACCATTGCCAGCTTGTTTTCATATCCTTCCTCACTTCACTTTTTTTACTAAGGGGACAAAGGCACAGGGATAAGCCTGCCGAGTCTTGAGCATTCCCTCTTCTCGCACGATGATGTGCAGGATCTGGGAGAGGCTACCCCCCACCGGCACCACCATGATGCCGCCTTCTGCCAATTGCTCGCAAAGGCGGGATGGGACTTCTTCGGCGGCAGCGGAAACCACGATCTTATCAAATTCTTTGTAGGCTGGATAGGCTTTTTCCCAGCCGGCCCAACCGTCTCCGATGCGATAATAGATATTCTTAAATCCGGCAGCCTTGAGGATCTTCTGAGCGCCCAAAGACAGGGAATCGTGCAATTCCACCGTGCAGACCTCTTTTACTATGCTGGCCAAAAGCGCGGTCTGATAGCCGCTTCCGGTGCCTATTTCCAAGACTCTGTCGGAAGGCTTCAGCTTCAGTTCGCTCATCATGATGGCGATCATCGAAGGTTGAGAGATCGTCTGCTCCATGCTGATGGGTAAGGGTCGGTTACGATAGGCGTATTCTTTGAATTCCGGCAGCACATAATCTTCGCGCGGGATCTTGCTGAAGGCAGAGAGCACAGCGGGATCTGTAATGCCGCTTGCTTTGATGTCTTCCAGCAGCCTCAGACGCTGATCTTCAAAGCGCATGATTTAACATGAACTCCATTAGATTTTGTTGTTCGAGCCAGCTCAAAATAGCCGGGAAAGCACTGGGTTTGGTTAGCTCAAACCCCAAAGGTGTTATAGAGATATAGCCTTGGCTTACAGCTTCAGAATCGGTTCCGTTCTCAAAATCCCATTCCGGCTTATTTCCGCCCACCCGGTAGGAAAAAGCATCTTCAGTCTCTTCTATGATCGTGACAAAATTGTAATATCTTCTATGCCCGGTCTTGGTGAGTCTTACGCCTTTGACTTCTTTGGAAGGGATATTGGGGAAATTGATGTTCAAGACTTCGTTTGCCTGGAGCAGATCTGTGATGCCCTCTTTCATCAGCCTCATGAACCACTCTGTGGCAGAGGCAAAGTTTTGATTTTCATAGGCATTGATCGAGAGCGCAATAGCTTTGTGTCCTAACATTGCGGCCTCCACAGCTCCTGCCACAGTTCCGGAATACAAGACGTCTTCGCCCATATTCTGTCCAGCATTGATGCCCGAAACCACCAGGTCAATCTTCTCTTTGATAATCTTTTGTAAGGCGATCACCACACAATCCACCGGAGTGCCACTCACCGCCCATTCGTCTTCGGCGATCCTGGTGGCATGAATATCCTGACGCAGGGTGATCGAATGCGAAGCAGCAGAGCGCTCTCGATCTGGCGCAACCATTATCACCTGATGTCCTGCTTCTTTCAAAGCCTTTTGCAGAGCGCGAATGCCAGCTGCAGCAATACCATCATCATTTACCAATAGGATTCTCAAATTATACTCCTTAGATAATTAGATCCGGATACAAAAATATGAAGATCAGGAAGAGTACTATTAGAGCAACAATGATGAAAAACAAATGCTTTTGAATAAACCGTAAAAAGCCGCGTGGACCCCGTTTTCTGCGGCGACGGCCCGCTGGCTTTTTTTGAAAGATACGGTGGGGGATGCTTGGAAGAACACTTCGGCTTGACACCGCCCGCATATTCCTCTGAGCCTGGGTGAGCCATTTTACATGGTCATTTTCATCCAAATAAGGAAGATACCCCAGAGATAGATAATGGTCTATCCTCGCTTGACTTAAGTCTTTAACGTCTTGTGGGTCAATTTCTTTTATGATTTTACTCTTTTTTGATCTCATTTTAAATACCTTTAATTGTTTATCCTATAAAGGCAGATTATTTGTCAAGCTGAATTTTGGCGTAGGTAGTGGAAGCTGAAGAAAAACAGTTTGAATCCAATAGGGGCTTGAGGCTATCTGTTTGCTATTCTTGGAAATTTCAGCAGATCGCGATCTCTCTACTTGGGCTCTCTTTTAAGTAATTTTGGGGGTTTTACCCCGGAGATCAGCGATATAATAGCGCATAAACTAATTCGTTAAGACGAAAGGCGTATGCCGATAGCCTGGCAGGTGACTGGTGAGGACCGGCAAAATGCAGCATTGAGTCCAGAGCTCAGCGGAGGAGGACACTTGATACCCGGTGTGTATCTCCGCATAGTCATGATCCTTATTTCAGAAGCATTTACCTCAAATCAGTGGATATAAGGTATGCCAAAGCTATCAGCTATTTCTATGATCATGAAAACCAATTACCTCTTAGGCTTCTTATAGGCTTTCAAAATAAAGACATATCCGGTGATAGATATCAGCAGCAGAACCAGGAAAACCAGATTCACTTTAAGATCGGCAGCAGGGTCATTATTCAGATACATCACCAGTCCCATGGCATTTACCACCACGCTCATGCTCAGGAAAAAGCCATACAGGAGCATTTGGACAGGGAAGCTGCTTTGCGGCCTTAGCCACAATAAATATAGGCTGATAAAAGCCAGGGGTACAGAAAAGCCAAGATCCAAGAACCTCACCAGCCAGAATGCTGCGGGCGAAATGTCATAGCCTCCTGTCGTGCCAGTGGCAAAAAGGGTAAAGATATCCTTCATCCACA
>JAJBAY010000088.1 GCA_020532515.1 Candidatus Cloacimonadota bacterium
AGACGATGCTGATATCCTTGTACTGGGAATCTTGTAAAATCTCATTAGTAGCGCTGAGCTGTCCCTTACCGCCATCGATGATAAAAAGGTCTGGTTTCATGTCCTCGACTTTGTCTATCTCATCCAAAAAGCGGCGCAGGGTTTCTTGCAGGGCAGCATAGTCATTTTGAGTTTCGATATCACGGATGATGAAGTGCCGATAATACTTCTTTTTGGGCTTGCCGTTCACAAAAAAGACTGCGCTGGATACCGTGTCTGTGCCTTGGATGGTGGAGATATCCATGCACACTATTTTGCGGGGGAGTTTGCTCAGTCCCAAAGCTTCCTTGAGCTCCTGAATGGGGAAGATGGTGCGGTTTGCCTTCCTCAGATGCGCCAGCTTGCGCTCTTCCACCAAGTGAAAGGCATTGCGTTTGGCCATGGCGATGAGCTTGCTCTTCTCACCCCGCTGAGGCAGGATCAGTTTATTGTGCAGCCATTGGTTGATTGAATCGTAATCTTCCGGGGCAAAGGGGAGCAGAATTTCCTCCGGCAGTTCTTCTTTCTGAGCATAGTAAAGCTTCAAAAAAGCGGCCAGGATGTTTTCTCTGGTTTCCAGGCTGATGTTTTTCAGCGGATAATTTTCCTGATTGATGATGCTGCCTTCCTGCATGCGGATGATCACGGCAATGGCATCTTTTTCTTCCTGATAAAAGCCAACGATATCGATATTGCGGCGGTCTGCAAAATATACGCTTTGCCGCGTTTGGATCTTTTGGATGGCGATGATGCGATCTCGAATCCTGGCAGCTTCTTCAAAGCGCAATTCTTCAGAGAGCTGGTTCATTTCTTGCTGATATTCCTGCATTACTTCTTCGTATTTACCTTCAAAGAAGCGCAGGAGCTTATTTACGATGATCATATACTGTCCCTGCGATATTTTGCCAATGCAGGGAGCAGTGCATTTACCCAGTTGATAGTTGATACAGGCTTTGTCCCAGACCACCTTGCCGATGGGGATCTTGCGCTTGCAATCCCGGATGGGGAAAAGCCATTCAAAATTGCGTAAGGTACGCCGCAGTGATCTCACATCCGTGTATGGCCCAAAATAGCGCGAGCCATCCTTGACCACGTCTCTGGTAATGAAGATGCGGGGAAAGGGCTCATTCAGGGTGATTTTCACGAAAGGATAGCTCTTATCATCCTTGAGAGAGACGTTGTACTTTGGCTGATGGGTTTTGATCAGGCTGGCTTCCAAGAGGAAGGCTTCCTCTTCGCTGGCGGTGATGATGTACTCCAGAGCTGCGATATGGATGACCAACTGCTGGGTCTTGGGGTCTTTTACAGATGCGGAAAGGTAGGAGCGTACCCTGTGCTTTAGCGAAGAAGCCTTGCCTACATAGATTACTTCATCTTTGGCATTTTTCCATAGATAAACACCGGGTTTATCTGGCAAAAAAGCCAGCTTGCTTTCTATTTGCGGCGTAGGCGCTTGCATAGGTTTTGTGTAGCCTCGGAAATATAGCTGAGTTTGAGCAAAATGCCCAAGAGATAGAAGATGGCAAAGCTGACAAAGCCAATGATCGCCACCTTGAGCACGAGCTCAAATCTTGTGGTCAGCGGCAATACGCGTCCCAGGAAGATGGCGACGAAATAGATCAGCACGCAGATGCCCAGGCTCTTGATCAGATTACCGAATATGCCCTTGAAATTCACCTCGGGTAAGTGCTTATGGATGAGATAGATCAGCGCCAGGTAGTTGATGAGCGCAGTGATCGAGGTGGAAAGAGCCAGTCCCCGGTGCTGCATAAATTGCATCAGAACATAGTTCAAAATTATGTTTAGCGAGACGATGAAGGCGGCCAATTTCATCGGCGTCTTGGTGTCACCATTGGCGTAAAACAGCGGGGTAATCACCTGATTCAAACTATAGAAGATCAGTCCCAGAGAGTAGAAGATCAGAGCTTGGGAACTCATCCAAACGGCGTTCGCATCAAAGGCACCATGGGCAAAGAGGATGGTGATGAAATCTGGTGCCAAAGCCAGGATCAGGGTGGTGACAGGCAGCATTACATAGGCCAGAGAAAGCGCGGTAAAACGCATGCTGTCATTGAGCTCGCCATATTCCTTACGGCTCACCAAACGTGAATACAGAGGCAGCACAGCGGTTCCTGCACTGATGGCAAAGATGCCCAAAGGGAGCTGCATCAGACGATTGCCATAAGCCAGAGCGGTGATGCTGCCCACTGGTAAAAAGCTTGCCATCAAAGCATCTGCGATTAGATTGATCTCTCGGATGCCTATGCCTATCATGGCTGGTACAAAGCGTTTCCACATCGTGCTCAGAGCCTGGCCGCCGAATCTGATCACAAGCTGGAAACGATAGCCCACCTTTTTCAGATAAGGGAAATTGATGATGGTCTGTAGAAATCCTCCGATCGCTACACCCCATCCTGCTACATAGATTAGCTTTTCCGGGCTCAGACCCCAAACCCAATATGGAACCACAATGCTGAGGATCATGCCGATATTGAGCAGAGCGCTGGACAACCCCGTCATAAAGAAGTACTCGTGGGAATTCAGGATGGCTATGAAGCTGGAGGACAGGCCGATGAAGAAGAGATAGGGGAAGATGATGCGGGTGAGTTTGATGGCGACCAGGGTGGTTTCATCTGCCAGGCCAGGATAAAGGGCTCTTACGATCCAAGGGGCAAAGGCTATGCCAATCGCCGTTAAAACCAGCAGAAAGAGGGTGAGAATGCTGAGCACATTGAGGGCAAAATCTATCTGCGCATCCTTGTTCTTTTTGATGCCAATCTCATTGTAAATAGGCACAAAGGCGGTGGAGAGTGCGCCTTCACCAAAGAGCCTGCGCAAGAGATTGGGAATGTTATAGGCCACATTGAAGGCATCGTTTAGATATCCGCCTCCAAAGAAAAACGCCATCACAGTATCCCGCGCCAGCCCCAATATGCGGCTGATGAGAATTGCGATGCTCATCACGCTGATGTTGCTGGCCAGACGTCTTTGACTCATGGGCAGAGGAGGTTTTTAGTGGCTAAAAAGAGGTTGATCTGGATCAGGGTGGGATTTACGTTGCCTTCCAGTTTGCGGTTAAGATCGTCCAAAAGCAGCAGGTAATCCGGAATGCGATCGGCAATCTGTTCATGTGATAGAGTGCTCAAAAGCTCGCTCTTATCCAGGTTTGTGACTTCCGCCTGACAGAAATGCACCACACAGAGATCATTGGCGATAATGCCCAGATAAGCGATCAGATCACGGATGGCATCGGCAGAATCACGGTGGCTTTTGAGTTGGTTGAGATACTCCAAGTCTTGCTTTCCTGCGGCCATCTGGATCAGCTCAAAGGCTTTGTCCCGGCTGCTGCTACTGGTGTCCTGGGCGATGCGGATGGCAGTTTTCAGGTTTCCACCACTAATCCTGGCTGCGCTTTTGGCCAGCACAGAATCCACCTGGAAACGTTCAAAAAGAATGTCCTGGATCACGCGCTGGGAAAGCGGCTTGAAATACACCGGCTGACAGCGGGAGATGATGGTAGGCAGTAGCTGCGGCAAGCGCTCTGTAATCAGCACGATCAAGGTTCTTGGCGGGGGCTCCTCAAGGGTCTTGAGAAAAGCATTGGCAGTCTGAGTATTCATCATATCTGCATTTTCGATGATGACCACACGGTATTGGCCTTCGTGGATGGAAAGCTCCAAACGCTGGATGAGCTGTGACATACTGTCCTTGCGGATTTCAGTGGAACCCGTAAAGAAGAAATCCTGCCAGGGCGTTTCGGTCTTATTCTTTATATAAGCTTCGTATTGCTTCAGGGCATCGCTATCCTTGATTTCTCCTTCGGAGCTGAGCTTCAAATTCACGGTGGGGAAGAGGTAGATGAAATCCGGATGCTGAAAGGAAAGGAATTTATGGCAGGAAGCGCAGACTCCACAGGGGCGGTATTCACTGCTGGACAGGCAATTGACGGCCATACCAAAATACAGGGCAGTCATGAATTTACCCACCCCGTCACCACCATGAAAGAGATATGCCTGCGCAATTCTCTCCTGCTCGATAGCGCCCTGCAGCAGGCCTATCACCTGGCTTTGGCCTTTGATCTTGCGAAACATCCTATACTATCGAGATCTTATTGCGTCCGGCTTCATCGCTGATCGCATATTCAAAGGTCTTTTTCACATAAGGGCTTTCAAAGTTTTCAGCCAGCATTTCATAAATCAGAACGTCATGATATTGGCCAGCCATAAAGGCGTAGCTCGTGCGTTTGCCCACATACTGAAATCCCACTTTTTCATAGCTGCGGGCAGCACGTCTGTTATAATCTGCCACCTCCAGATTGATGTTGTTGAGATTCAGGATGTTGAAACCAAAATCAAGAATCAGAGCAGTCGCCTCTGTGCCGATGCCTTGATTCCAAAAAGTCTTTTCTCCGATAAATATGCCGAATTGGGCATGGCGATGCACTTCGTTGATATTGTGCAGACTGCAATTCCCAATCACTTTATTCGTGTCTTTTTCTATGATAGCAAAGCTCACGCTGTTTGTCATCAGATCCTGCAGGGCAGCGCGTTCCTTGCTTATATCAAGGACTTCGGCAGAAAAGAGCACAAATTGCCCTATTTCCAGATCATTAACCCATTCAGTATAGCGTTCCACGTCGTCCAGGGATATGGGAGACAGATAGCACTTCTCTCCCACTATTTTGCGAAAATACTTCATCTTTCACCTCGTGATATTGTTTTCTTCAGTTTGAATATGGCAGGATTCTGTCAAGCAGATTGTGACAGGGGCATTCCCTATTTTTTTCGAAAGCCTGATTTTTAATCTGTCTCCAATCACGGCTTTCCTGTATATTTGACTTAAGATTGTGCCCCATTACCTGCATAGCTTATCATAGAGATGCCGTGGAGTTAAGAGGATTTTCCCCTGCTATATGCACGGCACTATTACGTCAACAAATGAGCTAGGATCGTCCGGGCAGAAGCAAAGCGAAATGATAAAAATGTTCTCAAATAAGCCTCAAAACTGAGACTTGGAATTTGCACCAACCTTTGAGACGTCACTGCCTGAGGTAAATCCTGTTTAGCTATTTAGCTTGTATGATATATCTTATCTAAAGATAATAATTTTAAAAGGAGATAGATACCATGATGCAAATACACAATTTACCAGAAGCTTATGCCAAGGTGCATTTGCCTTCCAAGGTGGCTCTAGCCGTCACACAAAAACCGGATGGTAACTACAATCTCATTACTATCGAATGGTTTATGCGCACTTCCATCGCCCCGCCCATGTTTGCCATTTCGATAGGCCACAGCAGGTATTCACACGACTGTCTGCAGGATGTTCGCTATTTCAATCTCGTATTTCCCAGCCTCGGGCAAAAAGACTTGCTGAGTCTGGCAGGATCGCAAAGCGGCAGAGATATTGATAAGTTCAGCGCGGGGAAGGTCTCATCCATGCCTGGCAAATTGCAGAAACTACCGGTCTTGAAAGATGCTGCTGCCGTGTTTGAATGTGAAGTGGTAACTCAAGTGAAGAGCGGAGATCATACCATCTTTGTGGGAGAAGTGAAATATAGCTGGAGCAATCCGGAGGCAGAGTTTTTCTATTATCAATAGCTGCGCAGTGCGGGAGTTCTTGGTGCGGGAGTTCTTGGTACGGGAGTTCTTGGTGCGGGAGTTCTTGGTGCGGGAGTTCTGGGATTTAGCGCGTATCTGAATCTATGATCTGATAAAGCTCTTTCCGGCTATAGAAACGGTATATTTATCACAAATTGTGCTGCACCCAGGAGGGCCCAGGCCACAGCTGCGAAAGCGATGAAGGTACCAAAGGCAAAGCCTTGCGATTTATCGCGCACGAAGATCAGGAAGTAAATGATGCCCAAAAGTGCGGCAAACAAGATTACGTAGGGCATGCTCATCAGTCCAAAGAAGCCCGCGATAGCGGTAAGCAGCCAAATATCTCCACCACCGATACCATCAACCTTTCTGGCAAAGCGATAGGCATAGGCCAGGAATACCAAAAACACAAAGATGATTCCTGCTGAGATCAGCGCATCGATAATGCCCACATCCCCTCCTGGCAAGAATGCAAAGAGCAAACCCAAAGGAATCAGGGGAATCGAAAGCTTGTGCGGAATGATCTGATGAAAGGCATCTATGAAGAAAATGGGAATCATAAACAAAGCCATTATCGCATACTTCAGAAAGAGCAGATTAAGCAGGCCATATTGCAAAAAGAGCCCAATCAAAATGAGGGGGGTGATGATCTCTACCAAAAGGTGATGCCAGTGGACTTTCGCCTGGCAATACTTGCATTTGCCGCCCAGCATGATATAGCTGACAATGGGGATGTTCAGATAAAACGGAATCGCTTTGTCGCATTCTGAGCAGTGTGAACCGGGAAAGATGATGGATTCTTTGCGGGGCAGGCGGTAGATCAGTACATTTAAAAAGCTGCCCAAGGCAGCGCCCAGGACAGCTAAGAGGATGATTATAATTGCAGTCAAGAGAGTTCTAAATCCTTATCAATTTTCATACCAGGGCCGCGATGGTCGCATCATGCCCTGGCTCATTTTCAGCTCAAAAGTCATGGAATCACTGGGACGATAGCGCAGGGAAAATTCCGGTAAGACCTTGCTATCATAATCTTCGTTCAGGCTAAAGCTCTGGGAGGTATTCATGGAGCCAAAATTCACAAAATTCAGGTCCAAATCCAGCTCCAGTTTGGGGCTGAAGGCATATTTCAGATGATTCGTATAGCGGGAGAGGTAGTAACCGTCTCCTCGTGAAGTGCTGCCGGCCTCAAAGCCCATGGAATGGGACATAGAGAGGTTGGCCAGCACAGGGCTATGCATAGAAAACGGGTTAAAATCGGGCCGTGGTATATCATACTGCGCCATCAGCGGCAGGATGGCGATAGTCATTAAGACTAAGATCGTAAAATTCTTCATTTGGATACTCCTTTGAAGCATTGCTTAAGTACAAGATATAGCACGGCCACTATTTCGTCAAGTATAAAAGTCTTCCATCAGCTTGCCGAGGCTCTGCATGCCCTGGTCTATCTGCTCTAAACTGCTGTAGCTAAAGTTCAGTCTGAGACAATTAAACTTTTCTTGACCCACAGGGTAGAACTTGCTGCCGGGGATGAAGGTGACTTTATGGGCTTTGGCCTGCTCGAAAAGAAGATCGGCTGACATATCTTCAGGCAGCCAGAGCCAGGTGAAGATGCCGCCTTCCGGTTTGCTGTATTGGATGTAAGAAGGCAGATAATCAGCCATACACTTCAGCATCTTTTCCAGATAAGGCTGGTAAAAACTGCGAATGCTCTCAAGATGAGGCTGCATGTGCCCTTCGATGAGGAAACGGGCTGCTACGCGCTGAGAGACGTTGTCTGGCGCGATATTGACCTTCTGTTGCCAGGAGCACATTCTTTCGATGAGCACCTTGCTGCCTTTGACGTAGCCCAGGCGCATGCCGGGCCCAAGGATCTTGGAAAAAGTGACGACTTCGGTGACGATCTCGGTATTGCTGTATTCGTCATGGGCGACTCTAAAGAGGGAGGGCAGTGATTCGCCACTGTATCTGAGCTGGGCATAGGGATTGTCTTCCAAAATCGGGATTTCCATGGCCAGGGCAAATTCGATGAGCTTTTTACGGCGCTGCAGGCTCATGGTGACTCCGGTGGGATTGTGAAAATCCGGGATAGTGTAGATGAATTTGATTCTTTTCCCAGCCTTCTTCAGCTTTTCGACTTTGGTTCCAAGAGCGTCCATATCCAGGCCTTCCTGATCCAGAGGGATAGCGTGCAGCTCTGCACCCATGGCTTCAAAGCCGACCAAGGAACCCAGGAAACTGGGCGCTTCACATAGAATCACATCACCTGGTTCCAGCAGAGCCGCGCACATGTAGAATATGGCGTTGGTAGCGCCAGCGGTGATCAGAATCTGGTCTGTGGAAAGATCATCGTAACCTTCCCATTTCAAGAGTTCCGTTGCCAGCAACGAGTCACCTTGACTGCCGCCGTATTGCAGGATGGTCTCGCCCTCATTGAGGACTACATCGTGATACAATTTGCTTAAGATTTCGCGGGGGAAAGTCTTTGGCGAAGGGAATCCTCCAGCAAAGGAGATCAGTCCCTCGATGTTCTTTGTACTGGCTACCAATTCCCGAATCATGGACGATTTCATGGTCTTGGTGGCTTGTGACATTTTCTCGTAAATCATCTTGTCTTCCTTATTTATCTATATTTTATTATATACGAATCCAGAAGGCCAGAAGGCCGGGTCAAAGATAAAAAAAAGAAAGCCGCGCTCTTTTTAAAGCCAAAGAGCGGCGGCATAATGGGCTCTACTCAAGGATAGATACGATAGATCATCCTGGGGAAGGGTATGGTCTCGCGGATGTGATGAGTCCCTGTCATCCAGGTGATCAGACGCTCCAGACCGATGCCAAATCCACTGTGGGGCACCGAGCCATATTTGCGCAAGTCCAAAAACCATTGATAGGCTTCCAGATCCATTTTCTCGTCCTTCATACGGCCTAAAAGTGTCTCATAATCGTCCTCACGCTGACTGCCGCCAATGATCTCTCCAAAACCTTCAGGTGCGATGAGGTCGTCGCCCAAGACGAGATTGTCATCTTCAGGATCGCGCTTCATATAGAAGGCTTTGATGTCTTTGGGCCATTTCTCGATGAAAACGGGCAGAGGAGAGCCTTCGGTGAGCAGGACTTCATCTGCGGCACCAAGGTCGCTGCCATGCTCGATCTCGCTGCCTTTGCTTCTGAGATATTCGATCGCTTCATAGTGAGTCATGCGTTTGAAGGGCGCATCAG
>JAJBAY010000089.1 GCA_020532515.1 Candidatus Cloacimonadota bacterium
ATTGAGGATTCGATGCGTCTCGCGTCGAGAAAGATTGAGGATTCGATGCGTCTCGCGTCGAGAAAGATTGAGGATTCGATGCGTCTCGCGTCGAGAAAGATTGAGGATTCGATGCGTCTCGCGTCGAGAAAGATTGAGGATTCGATGCGTCTCGCGTCGAGAAAGATTGAGGATTCGATGCGTCTCGCGTCGAATGAGAACTGCTTTCTTTTGTAAAGGCCTGTGGCCTTACTGGACGCGAGACGCATCCAATCCTGTAGTGCAGTAAAATCCAACTCCTGACTTACAGAGTCCTTCCTGCATAGGATGACGTGGAGATGACGTGGAGATAAGAGGAATTTTTCCTACTATCTCCACGTTATCTTCACGACAATGAACGGGGATAGAGCAGGCTGGGCAGAAGCAGGTCTCAGCTAAAAATCTGTCAGATGGGGACTAAAAGCTCAAAAAAAAGGCGATGGTGATACTAACTGATGGCTGGATTTGCAAATCGGTGTTATGGCAGTACAGTTTGTTTATGAGCTACATTCTGCTACATTGCGCTTATGCAATACTTGTGCGATGAACATGTGATTAACGGAGTTTCGGCTCGAATGACCTGGGATTTTGAGTCAACTGGAGTCCAAGGCCAGTTAAAAGCAGGTCCGGGAATAAGGCAGGCACTGGGGCTGGCGGCACCCTCCTATCTGAAAGCCTGAAACCTTATGCCATCAATTCTTGAAAATATGCAGTTGAGCCATATTTTCTACCCGCCTCAGGGGGTCGCTGCGGCTCAGCCAGTTTTGAAAGAGGATAAAGCTCTCCTCTCCGGCACTGAAAACCAAGTCCCCGGCAGAGCGATTACTGCGAAAATCCTCCCAACCGCTGATAGGCTCCAAGCTATAGACAAAATATAGAGTTTCAATGCAGTAATCCCGCTGGGGATCGCTCACAGCCCTGAGCTTTTGTTTCCAGATCTGGCCTGCCTGCAAGCTGTTATCCCGCATATCCTGATTTGGAAAAACTAAAGTAGCGGTGCCATCGGACAAAAAATCAAAGAGGTAGAGGTAGCCGCTGGAATTGGGGGTAACGCTCAAACGGAATTCATCCCCATCTTTCAGCAAAGTTTCGCTGAGCTGCAGATCCAGCCGCAAACTGGGATTGTACAGCTTTTCCAGAGCTATAATCTCGGCCCGGTAACGCATCCGGTAGCGCAGTGAACTGCTTTTGCTCACAAACTCCGGCTCTGCCAGGAGCAATTCCTCCCGGACAAATCTGCCTGCCGAGGAAGAGAGCATGAAAATGCCAGTAGCCACGCTTTCATCGTAGCGGGCATTGCGCTCCACAGACATGGTAGCGGTGAGGCTGGTGAGATTGATCTCAGTGGGCAAAGCCTTTTCCAGAGCCAGTTGCCGCACAAATTGCAAGGTCTGCGCCCGCGCTTCTTTGAGGCTGATCTCATCGTTATAAACCCGGAAAGTATCCACCTCCACAGTCACGGTCTGCCCCGGTTTGAGTTGTGAGACCTTAAAGGTTTGCTCCTGTTTGATCTGTGGAACCGGAGTCGTAGCCGTACGCAGAAGCTCAGTTTTACCATCCATTTCGTCGGTAAGCCTTTGTGCAGCCTCTTTGGTCTGGGCATAGCTGGCATCTCGCGGTGGCGCAAGTTCAGCCTTGCTTCCCGCACAAGCCCAGAGCAGCAAGCTTGCCAAGACCAAAATGGGGAAGCCCCAGTGCCGCTTTACCATTGCAGCAGCACCTTGGAAGAATCTACGCTCTGCAATTGCGGCTCTTGCTCACGCCCCATCCTGCGTGCCATTGGGCTGACGTTTAGTCTTAGATAATCTCCCAGTTCTTGCTGGCTGATCTTCTTGTCGCCATTGGCATCGGCATCGCCCTTCAGCCCTTTCATAAGGAAATAGGAAAATAGGCCATGCTGCATATCGCTGTAACCGGAAGAGATCTGGGAACCGCTGGCAGCCGAAAACACGGCCAGATTAGAAGCTACGGAAGGCAGAGCCGTACTGATGAAGACAGGTCTGGCACTGGCCAGGATGATCTCGTTATCGCGGTCCGCTCCGGAAAAACAGCTATCCAGAAACAGCGTGATCTGCTTTGCGTTCAATTGAGCCAGATTGCTGTAAAGCTGGTTTAGTTCATATCCGGAGATGGAGGCATAATTCGGATTGCCATCGCTGGGCAGCAAATAGGCCTTTTTGTTGTCTGGGTCTGGCGCGCCATGCCCGCTGTAATAGATATAGATTTCGCTACTTACGCCACTGGCATTCCTGTGCAGCCAGCCACCCGGATCAAAGACCGTCTTGAATTCGCTCAAGCTGGCGGCATCGTCGCATTTGAAATAGATATTATCGGAAGGGATGCCCAAAGTCTTGATAAAATACTCTTTCATGTACTGTGCATCGCGCCGCGCATAAGTCACAGAGCTGACATTGCGGTAATTTTCGATGCCAAAGATCACTGCCCACTTTTGGGAACTGGGCTTGCCTCGCATGGGGATATCCTGTTCGATATCGATGGAAAGTGAGGGGGCCAGACCAATTACTTGATTGATCTCTTTGCCCTGCACCACCATGGCGTCTGCAGTGCGTTCGCTTCTGTAAAAGGCAAGGTTCAAGGGCTGATTCAGCTTGGAAAATCGTTCCCGCGTTTCCCTTAGATTGATACTGAGATCAGGATTCTTGGCGGTCTTATTGGTAACGATGGAAAAGACCAAATCCTTGTATGCTCCAGAGGCTATATCTCCCAAAGGGAAGGAATTACTGGAATGATCGCCTACAAAGAAGACGCCTTCACCCCGCTGCACTTCCGCCACCACCGCTTTGGCAGTACCGGCACCACGGTTATGAATGCGCACGGTGAGCTCCACCTGCTCCGCGGGCTCTATCTTCCCGTTTTTGTTAGAATCATCAATTCCAATATCGGCAATGTAGATATCTGGTTCCAAAGCCGCTTTGGTGTTGAACTTCAGCACTTTATCATCGGGGGGAAAGCCATTCTGCTCTTTGAAACTGATCCTGAGCTCGGCAGATGCCTCAGCAAGGTTCTGGCCTGCGCTGAGTTCCACAGTTTTGCTGCTATTTGCACCGGCTTTTATCTCCCCAAAATAGACGCTACGGGGATAAGTAATTCCGCTGATAGTGCCCAGATCCAGGCTGGCTTCCACCATGTTTGCCGGGCCCTTGCCCTTATTGCTGATATTGATCGTTAGCTGAGCCGTCTCTTCGGCATCCAGCATGTTATTGCCGCTGGGTTCATTGAAGCTGATGCTTGCACTCAGATTCGGAGGGATCAAGGCAATGGCGTTGCTGACGCTGCTGATGCCTGGAGCCTTATCTGTTGAAGTAAAAACACCCGCTTTCCCTTCCAGGCTGGCTTCCAGATATGTCCACTCCGGGGTTTCATCAAGCTGGCGGGTCACTTTGAGCTGATAAGCATTGAAGTTTTCTTTGACACTCTGTGCCTTAGCCAAAGGTACTACTACTTGAAAGGTCTTGGCAGGAATGCTTACCCTAAACTTTTGGCTATCTGCATCATAAGCACCCAATACCCCCTCCATAACAAGCGTTTCTCGGGATTGCCTCAGCAAAACTTGAAATCGCTGCCTTAATTTACTCTGCTGGGCTTCATGCGCAGCTCTGCCGTCATTGATTTTGTGGCTGTATTCAGCCTTAATGGCTGCTATCCGCTGGTTTGTTTGTTGTTTACGCAGCTCAAACTGCGTAGTTGTTTCAAATTCTCCCTTTACAGGATTGTGTAGTTCGTCAAGCTTTGCATCCCGCTCTGCTTCCAGATTAGCTGCAGAATATGGAACAGTCAGCCATGCCTTTAAGGCCTTGCATTCATCCAAGACATCAGCTTGCAGGCAGGCTGGGAAAAACACCATGCCGGTCAAACAAGCAATCCATAAGTATAAAACTATCTTTTTCATCTTCCTACCTATAGTAACGCTGGCTTCAGCCGGCAGTTTCGCTGGCTTTAGCCGGCTTGAGTCACATTGTGGCATAGCAGTCCTCCAAAAGCATTTCTTGCTCATGCAAGTATTCCTTTGTTGTCAAAAGCATTCTGCACTCGCACCAGCTAAAGCTGGCGGAACGGCCGGCTAAAGCCAGCGTTACGGGGTGCTTCGGAAAACCGAAAACTGCAAGGGAAAAAATCCCCCTGCACCCCCACTCGGGAGACCATTTCAAAACTCGTTTGTTTTTCTTCAGACTTTGCAAAAGGCAAGAAGTACAAAAAACAAAAATCAAGGGAAAACCCTACAAACGCGCAAGCCTATACCGCTGCCGCTATAGGTCGCATTGAAGTTGTACCGATAGGAAACGGTGCAGTAGCTGGCATAGTCGTACCAGCTACCGCCGCGTCCCACACGGTAAGACCCGCTCTTTGATCCCGTAGGATTATTCTGCGCAGCACTTGTATAGCTTCCGTAGGTATCCCAGCACCATTCCCAGACGTTGCCACTCATGTCGTAAAGACCATGTTCATTGGGCACCTTGCCGCCTACTGCATGTGTTTTGCTTCCAGAATTATCTCTGTACCATCCTACGTTGCCCAGATCGTTTGAACCGGAATAGCTATAGCCTTTGCTTGCTTTTCCACCCCTTGCCGCATATTCCCATTCCGCCTCGGTGGGCAACCTGTAACCATTGGCTGTCTTATCGCAAGTGGTATATGCTCCACTCCCGCTGTAACAGGGCGTTAAGCCTTCTTTCAGACTGCGTTTGTTGCAGTATGCCACCACGTCATTCCAGCTTACCTTTTCAACTGGTAAGTTGTCTCTCTTCCATTTTGAGGGATTGCTACCCATCAGATCTTGCCATTCTCTTTGGGTCACCTCATATTTCCCTATATAAAAAGATGAAAGGGTCACCTGGTGCACTGGCTTTTCATCAGAACTTCCTTTCCCGGAACCCATATTGAAAGTTCCACCTTCCACAAACACGAAATTAGAAGATTTTGCGCTAATGCGGAATTGCCAGCCCTCCTTTTCCACACCTTCCAGAGTGGGATTCCAGAATACCTGCAGGTCTTTTCCGGGCAGACAAGGATTAGTAATACCCTTCCCCGTAAAATAGCGGGGACTACTGATTTCCTCACCGGATTTATAGGGATTTGCCTTGATGATATATGAACCGTCTGCTGCTCCGCTCAGGTCAAAAGTGATGCTATAATAGCCTAAATCCGGATCCTGGCTAACCCGGATATTACTTACCGTCTGAGCGGTGAGCTGCCCAATAAAGATGAGCAGCGCTAAGACAAGAAATCTATGCTTCATGATGGCCTTCCTACCATGATGTTTTACATTTTTACAAGAGTAGCGAGCTGCAATATCCTGTCAAGCTCCTTGTCGCCTTCGCTGGACAGATTGCTGTAACGCTGGATTTATCCTACGTTACGACGTGCTGTGACAAAAGCATCCCAGAAACTCAAGTTTTGGCCATAAGAAAAGCAGAAAGCTCCTAAAAACAGAAAATAATCTTGCTTCTGGAATGCATATTGAATATGATATCTAAGTATATCAAAATAAAAGGTGCAAGGTAGGTGTGATGCAGATAGAGATCTCCGAGAAAGCCAAAGCATATCTGACTAAGAAGATGGATTTCTTCTTGGCACGTTCTCGTGTGCCCAGAATCGTGCTGGCAGAACGTAGCTGCAGAGGCGCAAATTTCCGACTCTTTTTTGAGCCTGCGCATACAGACGATCAGATGGTGGAGACCGCTGGTTTGCAGCTTTATATACCCCATGGCCTCATAGATGAGTTTTCCGGTTTTTCCCTGGATATGGAGCAGTTTTTCTTGAATAGAAGACTGAAGATCACCGCCCTAAAACAAAGTTACCATTGCGATTGCGCGGCAAAATGCCCAAATGCTGCGGCAAGGGCAGACAATAAGGATAAATAAGATGAAAAAGACAATTTACACTGCGCTGTTTAGTTTGCTGGCTCTCTGGCTCTTTGCAGCTCCCCACCGTTTTTTACCGCAAGAGGTTCAGCAACCGGATGGCAGTACCCTGACCATTTATGCCAGCGGCGATGAATTTCACAACTGGCTGCACGATGAAGATTTTTACAGCATAATTCAGGACGATCAGGGCTGGTACGTATATGCCAGTCAAGATGGCGAAAGAGTAGCCCCCACCGAGCTCAAAGTGGGCAGGGATCTGCCTTCACAGCGCTCTCTCAGCCCCGGTGTGAACCTTTCCCAAAGGCTGATCAAAGAACGTTATGAGCGCATGGCCTCAATGCGGGATTATAGCAATGCCCGCTCGCCCCACCAAGGTGACTTCAACAACGTGGTGATCTTTATCCGCTTTTCCGATGATACGGAATTCACGCAACAGATCGGCACTTATGACCACATGTTCAACAACAACGCTGCCAATGCCAATTCCATGAAAAACTACTTCCAAGCAGCCTCTTATGGACAATTGACCGTGGATTCATCCTTCTATCCCGTGCCGGTGAACAACCAAATCCTCAGCTACGTGGATAGCCATCCGCGCAATTACTATCGCAAACAGACGGCCTCCAATCCCATCGGCTATAACGAAGATGACTATTACGAGCGCACCGCCCGGGAACACACCCTGCTGGCCAATGCCGTGGCCTTTGTGGAAAATCAGATTCCGGTATCTTTGGCAGTGGATGGTGATAACGACGGCTATGTGGATAACGTCTGTTTCATCATCAGAGGTGCCACCGAAGGTTGGGCTGAATTGCTCTGGCCACACCGCTGGGTGCTTTATGGCGCAAACGCCTACATCCATGGCGCTCAGGTCTGGGATTTCAATTTCCAGCTCGAAAATTCTCTCAGCAGCAGCGCAGCCAGCGTCTTGTCCCACGAGATGTTCCATTCACTCAGCGCACCGGATTTGTATCGCTATGTGGATACCACCATCGATCCCATCGGCAGTTGGGACCTCATGTCTGGCAATACCAATCCACCCCAACACATGAGCGTGTGGATGAAAAAGCGCTATGGTCAATGGGTTTCCGATATTCCCTGGATCACAGAATCCGGTACATACACCTTAAATCCTGTGGCCAGTTCATCTACAAACAATATCTATCGTGTGGCCTCCTGGGTTTCCGGCGAAAGCTATGTGCTGGAATACCGCAAAGCTCATGGTATTTACGACGGCAATATCCCCGGCAACGGCCTCTTGGTTTACCGCTTGGATACATCCATCAATGGCAATGCCGATGGCCCTCCGGATGAGCTCTATATTTACCGCCCCGGTGCCAATAACACCACCACCAATGGAGCGCTCTCGCAAGCCGCTTTTTCGCAGCAAAATGGGCGTACGATGATGACCGAATACACCATTCCCAGTGGCTTTTCCAGAAATAACAGCCGCGGAGGATTGTACCTGTACAATGTGGGAGAGGCAGGAGAGACCATCAGCTTTGACATCCGCATCAGCAACGTGCAGCTAAGCTATCCCAGAGGAGGCGAAACCTTCTTTGGCGGCACCAATAAGCAGATCAAATGGATTTCCAAAAGCAGTGCCGGCACGGTTAAGCTGGAATTCAGCAGCAATGATGGCAATACCTGGACTCAGATCGCGGATGGAGTGCACAATTCCGGTAGCTATACCTGGATGAATATCCCCAGTCTGGACTCCGAGCAGTGCAGGGTGCGTATCACTACAAATAGCAATGGTCACAGCGATATCTCGATGGAAAACTTTAGCATCATCAGCTCTATGGCTGTGCCAGAGACGGTTTATCCCTCCAATATGCAGGAAGATCTGCCCACCAATCCGCTGTTCTCCTGGGCAGAGGTAAGCGGCGCGGAAGGATACTATTTCCAAATCAGCACGGATGCGAATTTTAACAATGTCTTGATGAGCCTGATAGACCACCCCCAGGCTCACTATCAAATGAGCGGACTTTCCCCTCATACTACCTACTATTGGCACGTGGCAGCTATGGCAGAAGTAGGCATCAGCCTGTTTAGCGAAACCTGTCAGTTTAGCACAGGCGAGCTCTCAGAACCGCCCCTGGTGCCAGAACTGGTGAGTCCACAGAATAACGCGGCCAATCAAGCTCTGGATTTGGAGCTAAGCTGGCAGGCCAGCAACCTGGCGGAAAGCTATTGGCTGCAGGTGTCCACCAATGCCTTTTTCAGCAACCTGGTCGTGAATATCGCCGGGATCGTTGGGACCAGCATTTGCTCACCCCTTTTGGAGCCCAACACAAATTACTTCTGGCGAGTAGCCGCGGAAAACAGCTTTGCCAATAGCAGCTTTACCTCTGCCCGCAAATTTGCCACCGGAAGCTGGGTGGCAAACACTGATGAACTCAGCCCAATAATGCAAAATAACCTAAAACAAAACTACCCCAATCCTTTCAACCCCAATACCAATATCTTCTTTAGCGTAAAGGATCCGGCAGAATTCACCAGCCTGATAATCTACAATACCAAGGGTCAGATTGTGAAGAAACTCTTCTCTGGAATGCCCACAAAGGCTGAAATGAGCCTGCACTGGGATGGCAAAGATGATCAGGGTAAAGCGGTGAGTAGTGGCGTTTATCTCTACCGTCTGCAATCAGGAGAGTTTTCCGATACTCGTAAGATGCTTCTGAGCAAGTAGTTAAGAATTCTATCAAAAGAAACTTAGCAGTCTCATAAAGAGATTGCTAAGTTTTTCTTGCTTTTCCCTCCAAACGGCTTATCCTATTAATAGAGACCAAAAAATAAACCACAAGGAGGTTAAAAATGAAACTCGTACCCTATCGTAGATTGAACGAAATTAGACCCATGAGCAATATGCTCAGCCTTTTCGATGATTTCTTCAACAAGGCGCTTGAAGAGGATTC
>JAJBAY010000090.1 GCA_020532515.1 Candidatus Cloacimonadota bacterium
CATTGTACACATCGGCTCCTTTCATTTCACCTCCTGATATCTCTATCAAAAGGCTAAGTTTATTATTACACAAACTGGTGCAATCTAAACTTCCGAAACTGGTGCACTTTTAACTGCCATCGACAGCCCTGCCCTGAGTTCCAATGATGCCGACCTGGATGGTATGGGCTAATATCTAATATACTCCTGATCATTCAGTTGATGGAGCTTGCCTCAAAGCCTGCACAACCCTGCAGTCTCTCACTTGTTTTCAATGCAGTTTCGACTCGAGTCGAAACTGCGTTTGAAGCAAGTCCAGTGCAAGGGAGTGGAATTAGTCTGGTAAGTCAGCCAGATTTGAGGGGTCTTTAGCTTTACCTAACAAAAATAACAAAATCAATTGTATGCGGTAGAACCCTCTCAACCCTCTCAACCCTCTAAACCTACAAATTCACTTCCACCCAGACCCTCAGGCTAAAGATCCTGGAGCCATCGTCACGTTTGCGATCTGTATTTATTTCGTAGCTGGAGGTGAGGCCTCCGCGGATATTTTTATCAAATTGATAGGTCGCGCCGGGGGTGATGGCCAGTCTGGAATTGGAGCGATCCACCTGGGAAGCATCTCTGCCTTTGGTGAGGTCTTCGGTATTTTCGTAGCTGAAGCCCAGGGATGAGGTAAGCTGATTGCTGATGTGGATCTTCTTGCCGGTAAAGGGTATGGAGAAGCCTTTCCCAGCGGTAAAGCTATAGGAAATATTCCCATTCAAGGATTGGGTATTGCTGGTTTTGATGATATCGTAAGCATCCATATCGGTGATATTTTCGGTTTGGGATACAGAAAAGCTGATATTGGTATTGATCTTGTTAATGATGTTGCCGGTAAAGCCGATCACAGGGGACATAGCGATGGTGGTGGATTCCTGCTTGGGCTTTACCCAATCAATATCTCCGCTGGCCCGGGTGGTATATTGGAATCCCGTATTCAGGCGTGCGCCTTGCAGGAATCTGGATAGCCCTACCCACTTTTCCCAATTCATCAGGCTGAGGGTAATATCCGGGAAAGTGGTGGAGTTATTTTGTTGGCTGGCAGTGGAGTATCTGCGGTTGAAGCTATGGGCAAAATTGATCGTACTATCCAGATTTCTCCCCAGGAAAAGTCCAGAGGAAAGGGTGATGGTGTTGTCGTTGCCGATGGCATCCAGATAATCTCTGGGCATGGAGTGGGGGATACCCAGTTGGAAAGCAAAGTTCGGAAGCTCGGTTTTCCGAGTGTAATTCATGGTATAGCCATTTTGATAGGAGGCGTTGATGTTCTTGATCCGTGCCAGATTTTCAAGGGCGAAAATGAAGGGATTGATGCCGGGGCCTTTCTCTTTCTCCTTCTCTTTCTCCTTCTCTTTCTCCTTGTCTTTCTCCTTGTCCTTGTCCTTTCCCTTGTCCTCTCCTTCTTTCACTTCCTCAGGCTTTTTCTCATCAGTTCCTTGGTCTTCCGGGGTCTTCTCATCGTCTTTGAGCTCTTCTGAGGAATCAGGATCAGCTTTCTCTTCTTCTTTCAGCTCCTCATCAGGTTTCAGCTCCTCAGCTTTGGGTTCATCCTGCTCTTCCTGTAGCTTTTTTAGCTCATCAGCTTCTTGCTGCCTTTTCTTATCTTCGCTTTCTTGCTGCCTTTTCTTATCGTCCTCTTCCTGCTGCTGCCTTCTCTTCTGCTCTTCTTCCTCCTGCCTTTGGAGCAAGTCTTTTTCACTCTCGCTGAGGTCTTCATAGGCCGGATCTTTTTTATAATCTTCAGTTTTCTTGGGATCTCTGGGGTCCTTGGGGTCTTTGGGATCTCGGGGATCCTTGGGTTTTTTCCCAGAACCATAGCCTGGGATCTTGTTTTTCATTTTTTGGGCCAGAGAGAGCAGTAAGGTGGAGTTCATCAGTGAGATATTGGTGCGAATGCCGCGATTCACATTGCCGTCACTTTGAAAGACTTCCACCTGTTCGCCTTCCACATTTTCATAATACTTACGCTGCATATCGGTGTAACGCGCGGTAACGCTGGAGCTGATATTCATCAATCTGGGGAAGTAATTGGGATTGAAATTCAGCCCCAAGTCTTGCACATATTCAGTCTGTTTACCGATATTAAAGTCACCGATGTACTGCTTTTGGATCAGGTCCCGCTTGGTGTTGAATCTGGCGGTGGCATTGAGATCGCTGGTCAGAGGCCAGGTGATATTGTTGTCGCTGGTAAAGACACGGGTTTCTATAGAATAAGCTCTGGGGAACCATTCATATTCACCTTCGCGCAATTCCCAATTCCAGCTATAGGGCTTATTACTATTGATGGTAAAGCTATTTGAAAAAGCTGAAGGCAGGTAGCCCAGGCGGTAGTTTTTCAGCAGTTTGAAGCTTACTTTATCTGAGGGGAAATTAAGATTGTAGCCCAAGGTTCCCCGCCAGGACTGAGTGGTATCCACCGCGGTGGAGGTGTGGCTGTAGCGCTGTTCTGCATTTCCGGAAAGAGTGAGCTTCCCCAAAGAGTATTCCAGAATCTTGCTTTTGGGCGGAGTGCGCATGCTATAGCCGAATTCTGCATAGTAGCTGAGGGTTTCGGTGCGCTCCCGTTCGCGCTGTTCGGGATCGGTGATATTGGCGATTAAGAGGTCAGAATTTGCCCGGTATCGTGGTGTGCCTGTGGTATGATTGCGGCGCACGGTGACAGGCAGATCCAGTCCCCAGGAATTCGGGAAGAATTTATTCACAAAATACTTGTTTATGATATTAAGAGTCTGGGTCTTGGTATAGGTATTTGATCTGCCCCGCTGGATTACGGGGTTGAAGTTTTCACTTTTGGATTCAAATTCCACATCCAGAGTGGAGAAATCGGCAAATTTAGTATTCAAGGCCACCCTTTGCGCCACTCCTATAGCCTGATAGGGGTTATCCACCCGCATATCGTTGAAATATATGGTGCCATTCAGGGGTTCATTTTGCTCTGCGGTACGGGGATTGATCACGCCCAGGAAGAGCTCCCGGATCGTGGTGAGGGTAGGCCGTCCACGGTAGAAATAGGTCCTGTCTCCCACTACCAAAGTGTCCGAAGTTGCTCCAGGATTCTTTTCTTTGAGGGCGGTAATATCTTGCAGATCAAATTTCAGCTCTTGCCAGAGGTTTTGATCCATCTTGTTTTGATATGGCACCACCGGGACCTTCTGGGTTACCTGATAGTAATTCAGTGAATCCGCACCAATGCGGAAAAAGATATCAAGCTCTCCCAGGGTGGATCCTGCTTCTACTTCCGGATAGACCCAATAGCGCAGGCTTTCATAGGCCAAAAGGTTATAGGAATCGATCATAGTCTGTCTTAAAACGATCTGATTATCGCTCTGCAGATTTGCTATATCCATGGAAAGTGCAGATTCGGAGGTTTCGCGGCGGTCTTCGATAAAGACCGTTCCGGGAGGCGAGGTATAGTGATTTGAATTCTTTTGATTGTTTGCTATTCCGGTGAGGTAGCTGGTGTTAAAGGCGGCCAATTCAGATTCCGACAGGATGCGCCCATTCAGGTCGCGCACAAAGAAATCCTGCCATTTATTGCCCACTACTCCTGCTTCGGCGATGTACACCCGCACCGGCGAATCACTTTGCAGCCAGATCCGGGCATAGGAAATCTTTTTCAGGTTCGGCTGCACTCCGGTGCTGGAATTGTTTACAATGGTATAGTATTCCGGGTCGGTGAGTGGAATGCGGTACAAGACCCAGCCGTCATGATTTTGCCCGGTGGTATCAGCCAAGGATATGCTGTAGCTGAAATAGCGGTCCAGTTGGTTCAAGACCCCGTTGCCATCCAAATCTTCTGTATCCAGTATGCGGTTGCCTTCTGTGCCGTTTATCCCGGGATAGTCTCCATTGGAATCGATATTGGGATTGGCCAGATCAAAGGGATCGTGCCCCGGCTCGCCATGGCGTATGCCATCCAGACCGATGTCCTCATCCAGAGTCAGCACTCCGTCCAGATTCTTGTCTTCTGTGTCGAGGCGGTTCAGCCCGCCAAATTCGGTATAAAAGTCTTCGTTGATATCGCCCAGATCTACCGTGAGAACTGCGTCCGGACGAAATCCATCCTTTTCATCCACTTTTATCAAGAGCTCGATGTATTTCTTTTGGGAAAAGTCCAATTGGTTGCCCAGGTACTTCATCACTCCGCTATAGCTATACACTCCGCTTCCGGGCATGTAGAGATTGCTGGGCCAGTGTTTTAAAGCCAGGACAGTAGCGGTTTCCTTGCGCTCTTTTTCGGTGAGGGTAGAGGGGTCTTCGATCTGATCCCGGCGAATGTTTTTGGGATTGTACCAATTCATCCTGCCTTTCGCCAGTGAGGTGCCAAAAGGCTTGCTACCCCGCACCCAGGTGGAAAAGGTGACGCCCAGAGGATATGCATCTATGATGGATTCCATATCATCCACATAAGACGTCTTCTTTTTGCTGTCGGCATCGCCATAGATATTTGGTATGGTATAAGCTATTTCACCGGTGATATTGATCTCGCTCTCTTTGGTGGTGGAGATCAGGGGCAAGGCATCGATGGCGCGAGTGATGAAAGCTGGCTTGAAGCCCAATTTGCCATCCACATTGGCCATCCACATCTCGATGTTTTCATTGCCGATGCGCGGACGTTTGTCTGCTACCGTCTCAGAGCGATAGATCAGGGTTCCGCCCAGTTTGGCATAATCCGTAATCTTCCAATCTGCCCTCACGCCTGCCAAGGTCTTGCGGGCCACATCAAACAGAGACCTGCTCTCATAATCAATCTCGATCTTGGCATCAGGGTCTTTGCCGGCAGGAGTCAGGAATGTAATTCTGCCAAAGTCGTAATCCACCAGGTAATCAACATTCTCCCTCTGCTCCAGGCCATTTACCTTCACCCGCACACTGCCCTTCAAAATGCCGCTTTGCGAGAGATCAATCGCGTCACGCCCGATCTTCCCCTGTACCGAAAGATAAAAGCTGATATCCTGATAGTTGATGCTTTCGTTTTCCTCTTCGTACAAGATAGCGTCTCCCAGAGGTTTGAAAGGCTCGATGAAAGGAAAGATGACCAGACCGGCAGAAAGATTGATCGTAGCGTCGTCACCATTGATCAGCCCGTCTCCGGTGCTGTCCAGCCTGAGATAGTCCATATAAGTGATAAACTGCCCGGTATTCAGGCTGTCCGGCAGGTTGTAATTGCGCGTATTATCTACATTGCGGGTATAGACATCGAGGCGAAAGCCCTCACTCTTGATGTTGGTTTTATTCATGTTATAGACATTACGCATCTGGTAATGCCAGACGTTGTTGGGATCAGCGGGGTCATATTCCTGATTGCGGCGCCGGATCACAAAGGGATAGATGAGCTCATTATCCGGCAATTGCCCTTCGGTATAATAATCCTCGGAGCGCACCTTGATCCCATCGCGGCGGTCATACATCACCGCCAAAGTAGTGCGGCGATCGATGCCTTTCAGCACCGTGATGAAGCCAGCATCGTAATCGGTAATAAAGTCTGTACCCTCGATCAGTTCATCATAGTAAGGTGTGTAGTAGTCATTTTGACTGAAGAAAATGGTATCCCCCGGGGCGAAGGCAAAGTTATTGGCCACGATGGAATCATCCAGGAACAGCCGTACTGTGCCATATTCGGGTAAGAAATTGCTATTGTTGATCATCCAGGCGCCAGAGTAATCGGTCATCACGGCGTTATTTACCCAACCTTGGGGCAAAGTGCCGATATTACTTTCGTCGTAAATCTTATAAAGTTCATAAGGATCATGCAGATAATACATGGTCCTGGCCGCGTAATCCCTGCTGCGGAAAACCACGCTATCGGCTTGCGCCTTACCCAGATAGCTCATGGTATTTTTCTGGCCTTCTTCTTTGGAAGCGATCACGGTGAGATCCAGGTCTCCATATTTAAACTTACTGGTCACACCAAAGAGCCCTTGTGAACTGGTGGAATAGCTGATGTATCTACTACCGGAGAGAGCCAGGGTGATATTACCCGCTTCGATGGATTGCACTATCTCATCTTCATCCCCGGTGTACTTGATATTCACGTTATTGGGGTCAAAAAGCTGTTCATCCTGATTGGAATTGTACTTGAGATTCACCGAGATTTTATCACCGATGGTGCCGGTGAGCCGAAGGTTGGTCTCCTGCTCCATCTTGATATCGAAGGTGCTGCGGTTCCCGGTTTCGTAGATGGGAATCTGCTTACGCTTTGTGCTGCTCACTTGGAGAGAAACCTTTTGCGTGCCATCCAGATTGAGGCGACTCGCTCCGCTGCCCAGCACCTTTTGCACACTCTTGGGCAGTGCTATAGTAGGCAGATCCAGCACAAATTCTTTGATCAAGCCACTGGTGGTAGTTTGTGTAGTTTGTGAATACTCCTTGATCCTGGTATTTAGTGATTTGCGGAAAGCAGTTCGCTGCATATTGCTCAGGTATTGATCAAAACTGAGCGGAACCGGAGGATGCACATTGAGACCTTCCACCAGGGTATAAACGATCACCCGCTGAGTGCTAAAATCCACCTCTTCTTTGCGAGCTATTTCCAGGCCGGTGATGGCGTATGGCTTCTGGCGATAGACGTTGAGCCCCTTATCCAGCTTGTACATATCCACCCGGTTTTGATTCAGGGGGTTATAACCCTGGATATACAGCCTGGGCTCAAAGGTCTCAGCTCCCAAAAGAACTGGGATAAAGAGTAAAAGTAGTAGCCAGCGTTTGTGCATATAGTTAATCGGATTCGCTCAAAATCAAGCTTTTCATGGCCAGGTAAAAGCCATCCAAAGTGAGGTTTTGATCCACTACATAGTCCATAGAGCACAGAGGCGCGATCACATCTACCAAGCCTCCTGAGAGGATTAGCTGAAAAGGTCCATACTGTGCATAATCTACTTTAATCTCCGCGATAAAGCCCATCAGCATCAGAGCATGTCCGGTGATGATTCCTGAGAGCATGGCATCGCGGGTGGTATTTCCCAAAAGCTCTTTGGGTGCTTGCAAGGGCACACTGTACAGCAACGCTGCTTTGTCAAAAAGATGATTAGCAGCGGTTTTGAGCCCAGGGGCAATGACCACTCCTACATAAAGCCCGTCACGATCGATCAATTGGATGGTGGTGGCAGTACCCAAGTCCACCACCAGGGTCGCGGTCTGATACTTTTTCCAAGCGGCATAGGCATTGCCCACGAGATCTGCCCCAACCAGGGCAGGCTCCTTGATCAGATAGCGCAGCCCTATGGGAGAAAGTCCATTGATTTCATAGATTTTAGCGCTGGAATAGCGCTGCAGCATAGCTTTGAAAGTCTTGCCTAATTTGGGCACAACAGTACCCAAGGCTACATATTTAAACTCTTTGAGAGAGTATTTGCTTATCGCAGCCTTGAACTGACTATTCAGATCGTCCACGGTAGAGCCTGGATCAGCTTCGATTCGATACCGATTCGTCAGCTTATCCTGCTCATACACTGCGCAGACAATATTGGTATTTCCAATGTCCACGACCAGGGTGAGGTCTGTATTCACGCTATACGGCATAATCCCCGCTTAAATTAGATTTTGTGAAAACAAAAAACAAAAGAAACACTTTCTCAGGCTAAAGTGCTGGAGAGGGGAATTATGTCAATGGATTTATCGGGGTTTCAACAGCTTTTGGCGATATATCTCTTAATTTGTGGAAGCTTTTCCACATTGGGATCAAAATATAAATCAGATTCCTACGCTGGAAGCTAATGTCACCAAAGCCATTAGGGCGTTAAATAGCAGCTTAAAATCATCATGGCTATAGCTGATAGTTTTACCATCCAAACGCTGTACATCGGGCATCAAACAGGCCTGATCTGCCATTGCGGTGGAGTGCAATTCTATTTTTAGCTCGCCTGGCGCTTCAAAAGTAAAAAGCGGCAAGTCCTTTTTCTGCATAGCGGCGTGTATCTTGCGGCTTAGTTCTTCGTTGACTTGCAAAACGGAATAATTTTTGGCGGCAAACTTGCTGACGCCTTCTTTAGTGCACACATATTCCAGCCAGGGCATAAGGGGCATGAGCTCGCCCTTCAAGGCCAGATCTCCGCTCACCACAGCCACGGGGACCTTGTGATAACCGGCATAAGCCGCATTGATCAGAGCTTCGTTCATCCTCTGGCCATTGATCCAAATCTTCTGAATCCGGCTATTGGAATAGGTGTGATCCATATTGCCTCTCAAGGCTCCGGTGCCGGCGTGATAACCCAAGAAGAAGACCATGGCGTAGCTGCTATCAAAACCGGGCATCATATATTCCGGACGGGGACCACCGCTGATCAGGCTGATGCGTGGGTCCAGGCGTGTGATTTCATAGCTGAGATTATCTCCGGCGGAATGCGAATCTGCAATCACGATCTCGGTGATTTTGTCTGCCTGTTTACTGTTCAGTATTGCCTTCACGGCAGTAGTGATGTGCTCGTTCATACAGGCGCGCACCGCAGTACGATCCACCTTTTCTTGTTCCCAGTTAAAGGTTCCGGGGATGCCTTCCATATCTATTGAGATAAAGATTTTCATGTCATTTCCTTGGCGATCAAAGCGCCCAGTCTGAGGTTGTTTTTCAGTAAGGCCAGATTTGCTCTTACGCTTCTGCCCTCGGTGGATTTTGCCAGATGATCCAGAAGATAGGGGGTGATGGCCTTGCCGGAAAGGTTTTTGGCATCCTTTAAAGCTTGCAGGATGTAGGGCTCGATTTGCCCAAAAGGAATCTCAGCTTCGGCAG
>JAJBAY010000005.1 GCA_020532515.1 Candidatus Cloacimonadota bacterium
ATGCTTAATCCGTTCTCTTACAGTCGTTTATGAATATGTAGTTTTCATAATACTTGTCTTTTAATGCCGAGAAATAGGCCGAAAATACCTGTTTTTGCCCTGGGGGTGGTAAAGTCGGGTCAAGTCATCTCGAGTCAAAAGCGAATTGAAGTTAAGTCCAAGGGCAGAGCGTGATGAGGGGCTTGTAGATAAGAGATTTGATAGATTGGAGCGGCCCGGAAGACCGCCCCAAAGCTATATCTTAGCGTATCTTAAGTATTTTTATCGTCTTGGATTTCCTGTCTGCCTGCGCTCTTAAGATATACACACCGCTGGCGCAAGCTTTTCCTTTCTCATCCTTACCATCCCAGTCCAGGTAACTGTTGCCCTTGGGCATATCTGTATTGCACAGAGTTTTCACCATTTGACCACGGATATTATATACTTTCAGGCTTGCCGGAGCAGATTCATCCAGTTTCAGGCAGATACGGGTCTGTTCCTGGAAGGGATTAGGGAAGTTTTGGCTGAGTAGTTGCACCGGTGGACTCCCATGTGGATCATCATTATTGATTGGATATGCTGCATAGTACTGGACTGCGCTGTAGTGTCCACCTCCGGGTACCAAGATCATATAGGCACCGTAATCTGTGGGGTATAGATAGGCACCATGATCTGTAGGGTATAGATTGGGAATATCTCCTGCGCCCCACAAAGCATCTGCAGGGATTTCGATGCTGCCGCTGGAATCCAATAAGAAATAGAAGCATTGGTTATTACCACTGGACATTAAAAGGATTCTCCCATCCGGCAAAGGGCAGATATCTTTTAAGAATGAATCATGACTGAGGGTGGTACTCCAGAGCTGGTTACCCAATAGATCATATTTCAGGATGCCGGAATGTGCAGGGCCACTGCGCTCCACATAATAGGCGTCTCCTAAAAAGCAGTTCATCGTAGAATAAACATTTTGTTCTAGAGAAGGTGCTGCTCCCAAACTGCCATCTGCATTTATCGACTGAATTTTGTGATCTGAGTAATAATGCCAGGACGACGGGCTGCTGGGGCCGTCATCATGCTCCAATACCCGGTAGATATATGCCAGCACATAGATCTGCGTTTCGTCTTGCCAAAAATAGTGGCTGGGCCTGAGGCCGACATATTCACTCCCCAAATCCCCCAAAGGCAGACCTGTGGCCGAATACTGTAAATTTCCAGTATCATCAATGATATTCATAAAACTCATTTCTGGACGAAAACTGAGCGGACCCTGTGACCAGAATATCCTATTGCCAGACAGGGCTTCTAACCATAATGAGTTACTCAGCCAGTCAGGGTTTTGTATCCCAGCCAGAATCCCATTCTCCTCCCAGGATGGAGATCCATTTACATAGCGGTGAAGCATGATCTGGGTGCCCGTAGAACGCGCCATATACAAGGCACCATTATGCATGGAAAAGATAGGGTCACCAGGGCCCGAATACAGCAGCCGGCCTTCCGGCTCCCAGGCAATATTTCCCGATCTATCCAGCACTTGGGCCCGGGATATGTAATCGTCGCCAGATTTTCTTGTCCACACGATCAGCACTTGGGTGTCGCTGATCGGTAAACACTCATAATTCAGGTTTGCAGACTCTTCCAGAAAACACTGTGCGGTGGGAAACAGGCTAATGCCGCTGGGACTAATAATGTTATACATCAATTTCTGTTGCCTATTTCGTCCTTGACGCCACATCATAAGACAAAGACCATCAGGCAGTGTGAAAGCTCTGAGGTCAGAGGCACTGCCCGACATCCCCGTAAGCAGAAGAATCCCCGGCACTGGATATGTGGCATTTCCCTGGTTATCGATGATCTGAGAGTGAATAGAGTTTTGATCATCCTGATCTATTTGATACAAAAAATGCAGATTTCCCTCATGAAGCTGCATATTTATATAAACAGCTCCAAAAGATAGGACACCGCCAGTCAAAGGTAGCGCACTGGGCCAAGACGTGAAATCGCTATTGAAATGCTGCACAAATGGCTCATTACTGACACATACCAAAAACCATCCCCCCTCATTATCTGCCACCGTATATTTGTATCCACTATAATAACTAAAGTTTGGATCATGCAAATTTGTGAGCTGGCTGTGAATGACGCTGCCCAAGGGATCGATCACGTCAAAGCGCGATATACGGTAGTAGGGAAAAGCCTGTACGACATCATAATGAACTATTAGATTTCCCCCGCTGTTTACGATTATTGCATCCAATATATTAGCAGTACTGCTATCAGAAGCACAATCCACTACCCATAAACACTCCCCCGCATAGCTCATCCGGCTTGCAGACACAAAAGACGCAGGAGCTGAGATAGTTCTCCAAGCCGCATAAAATGAGTTTAAATCAGCGCCCATGAGTAATAGCCTATCCGGAATCCCCTCCAGGCTTGGATTAGCAAATTCTCCAGCTATCTGATGATCCGCTCCGATCTTCACGAATTTGACACTTTTAATGTAGTTTACCCTCACGGGTATGGACAAGAGAGCTCCATGATCTTCTGTGGTAATCATCCCCCAACCATTATCAATAATCCCTTCAATGTTTAGGCCTTGCACTGGATGGGCAAGATTTCCCAAAGCATCTATATGCTGATAGCGGTAGGGACCGTTTTCTTCCCGGATGCAGAAATGCAATCCCCCCAAACCATCGCTGACCGGTCTGATACTTAATATAGTTCTTTGTGTGAGGAGGACCTGGATGTTTGACAGCTCTGAAAGCAGATTGCCCGCTTGGCTATACGTATTCAGAATTAACATGTGCGAGCCATAACCACCATCTACATTCTGGACCAGCGCTATGCTGTTGTCCGGATTTATGATGAGGTAGCCACTCATCCATGGGGGTCCTACTATAACTGGTTCTGTCAGCAGCGCCTCATTTCCCGGCGAATAGATCTGCATGTAGGTGTTTCTGATTCCCTGTTTGCTTTGCTTAAAGAGCACTACCAGATTCCCATTGGGGCATACTGTGCTTTGAGGGTTGAGTTCATAGTTCTCAAAATCATACAGCGGCACCAATTCATCAAAAGCCAGGCCGGCCAGCATCGGCAAAATAGATATTAGTAGTAGCGTCACAAATATCAGCTTTTTCATCTTAACCTCCCTGGAGCAAACGAAAAAGGAACTTGTTTTGGATCACAATGTATTCCCCTTTTTGGGACCTATGGTCAGACTATGTATAATGTTCTGGCTGTCAAGCTCTTTTTTGCAAATATTATTCGCTTGCTGAGAAGGTTCAAAGCCTTTAGCGATATACGGCTAATTCTTTGTCTTCAATGAGAGCTGCAGACCGGGATCTTCCCGGATCAGATGCAGCCAGAGTCGTCCAGGGACGGTATTTTAGCTGGCGCTGTATTCCTGTTTTATGGTTTCTATCAGTTCGTGAACGCTGATGATCTGGTTATTCAAGTAGCCATTCACCCCGCTGCAGCATACGCCTTCGTCGATCAAACCGGACTGCGCATTGATCAACGCCTGGGCAATGCAGAACTGCACCTTATGATAGTCGCAGGTATGCAGGCACTTGTAATTGCAGGAGATAGGCTTCTTTTCACCGGCCATGATTTCTTTCACAAATTTCGTCTTCAGCACGCGCAGGGGCATACCCACAGGGCTCTGAATTACTACGATATCAACCGGCGCTTGTGCCTTCAGATATTCGTCTTTAAATTCCTGTGTGGCATCGCACTCGTCTGTGGTGATAAAGCGTGTACCAATCTGTGCTCCGGCCGCGCCCAGCTCTACATACTTTCTGATGTCTGCACCAGTCTGCACTCCACCGGCTACGAAGACGAGGATTGTCTTATTATATTGCTTTTCATATTCTGCCAGCAGAGTCAGGACTTTGGGCAATTGCTGGTCGAGCTCAAACTCTTGCTGCCCCACTTCATCCAGCTTCACGCCCTGATGTCCACCGCTGTAAGGGCTTTCCAGTACCACAGCATCCGGCAGGCAATCGTAGCCTTTCAGCCATTTGCGGATGACAATGTTCAAAGCTCGGTCTGTGGATACGATAGGCACCAGCTTGGTTTTGCTGCCCGCGGGACGGTATTCCGGTAGATTGAGCGCCAGGCCTGCTCCACAGATGACAAGATCTATTTTCTCTTGGATGGCAGTGTGCACCATATCGGCAAAGTTCGTCAGCGCCACCATGATATTCACCGCCAATACGCCTTTGGTTTTCTCGCGGGCTTTGCGGATTTCATTGACCAGGCCACGGATATTGGCCTGGCGGAAGTTAGTGAGGAAATCCGGTTCGCGAAAACCGGGGGCGACAGCGGATATGGTGCCCACTCCGCCTTCATTGGCCACCGCAGCAGCCAGGCTGGATAAGGACACGCCTATACCCATGCCTCCTTGAATGATAGGGATTTCTATCTTTAGCTCGCCGATGCAAGCTGCTTTCATTGAGTTTAGTGCTTCGCTAAAACTTGTATTCTTAGGGATCATGTATCTACCTCTTGATGTATATATTATTACCAAGATAATGAACATCGTTCAGCTGTCAACCAATATCTCTGTCTTACAGTCCCTTTTTGGGGACACAGTAAGGCTTAATATTCAGCCTTTGGAGCTATTAATGCACTTGCAGAAGCCATGGTAATTGGCGTAGACGCCGCCCATGAGGGAGATGATTCCCCAAAATAGAGGCCCCAAAACGATATCCAAAAATACCGGACTGAGCTCTGGCAAGAGATATAAACCCCAGGTGATTAGATAGGCTCCCACCACGATCATGCTGTGTCCGAAGATAATCCCTGCCCTGCGATTGTTTACCCAACCCTGATAGATCAGCGCCAGTCCTATTAGAGATGGAATTGCCGCTGCGGTTCGATTGGTAAAAAGCAGCAAGACACCCAAGAGGAGAAGGACTATCCCCAGGCCGATTGAGCCATACGCAGGTTTTTTCATAATTACCTCACTATGACGATTCTTTCATGCCGGCATTTTATGCAAACACGTTTACTAAGTATTATTCTGGGGTCTTTACTGTCAAGAGGTTCAGCGGAGAATCCTTGCCTGGCTTAGCCACCGGAAGCACCAAGGACACCAAAACCTCTTTTTTATGCTAAAGAGCGATGTCGGCGGAACGGAGTCCGCCACTACGATAAAACCATAAAACTCTTGACGAATTTTAAGGGGGAGAATATTGGTGTTAAATTCTAGGGTATTGGTCCTCAGCCCTGATTGTTACTTTAAGATACACAAAGATATAGGAGTATATATGAAACGAACACTATTTTTGATTGCACTGATGATGATCATGATTACGAGCCTCTTTGCAGAGCGGATCAGCCTCGGTAGCGAAGGTAATTCTTTGCAAGTCTTGCAAAGCAGCACGCAGGAAACTATCCTGCAATATAAGATTCAGCACTTTGACACCCAGGAAGTGCAAATCCAGGGAAGTTCCTGGTATCACATCACCCTGCCCAATGAAGGCTTCACCCAGGATAAGGGGCTGCCTCAATTGCCGGTATTCAACCGCAGTATTATTATCGACGGCAGGGCCAGGATGAAACTGGAGATCTATGATATCGAATATACAGACATCAAGCTGCCCATAGCTCCTTCCAAAGGTGTGATCACTCGCAATATCGATCCCGCCACTATTCCCTATGAATTCGACTCCATCTATCAGGGTAATAGCTTTTACCCGGAGCAGATAGCCGCCCTCAGCGAGCCTTACATCCTCCGGGATTTTCGTGGTATTACCATCAAAACCACGCCTTTTGCCTACCGTCCTAGCACGGGAACGCTGCGCGTCTATACCGCTTACAAAGTTCGCGTTTATGGTGATGGCAACGACACCCTGAATACCATGACTCAGAGCCGGGATAGCATTTCACGCGACTTTGCCCCGCTCTATGAAAACCACTTTGTGAATTGGCAAAACCAACGTTATACTCCCGTGAGCGATAGCTTCGGCAAGCTTTTGGTGATCTGCCACACGAATTATATGAGCACCATCCTGCCTTACGTCAACTGGAAAATCCAGAAGGGCATACCCACAGAATTGGTGCAGTGGTCCACCATTGGCACCACTGCTGCTCAGCTTCAAACCTATATCAAGAATCGTTATACCGCTGATCCCACTATTGCCTATGTGCAGCTTGTGGGTGATGCACCCCAAATTCCTTCCCTTTCCTCTGGTGGCGGCGGATCAGATCCCAGCTTCTCTCTCGTGGCTGGAACGGATAACTATCCCGATATCTTCATTGGCCGCTTCTCCGCTGAAACCACTGCCCAGGTTACTGCTCAGATAAACAAGGCAATTGTTTATGAAAGAGATGTAACCACCAGCGATACCTGGCTTTCCAAAGCCTTAGGCATTGCCTCTGCTGAAGGTGGTGGATCGCAAGGTGATAATGGCGAATCCGACATTCAGCACATGAACAATATCCGCACCAAGCTGCTGAACTACGGTTACAGCAGTGTGGATCAGATTTACGATCCGGGCGCCTCAGCTGCTACGGTTACTACCAATGTCAACGCCGGCAGAGGGTTCATGAACTACGTAGGACACGGCTCTGACACCTCCTGGAGTACCACAGGATTCAACAACACCAATGCCACCAACCTCACCAACGGCAACAAGACACCTTTCATCATGGACGTAGCTTGCGTCAATGGCAATTTTGTGTCCATGACCTGCTTCGCCGAAGCCTGGCTGCGCAATGCCAATGGTGGCGCTGTCGCCATGTATGCCAGCTCCATCAATCAGTCTTGGAACTCACCGATGCTTGCAGAAGACGAGGTTACCATACTGGTGACAACCGAAGCAAAATATACTACTGGCGGCCTTTACTACAATGGCTCCTGCAAGATGATGGATACTTATGGCAACACAACAGGCTCAGACGGCGTAAATATGTTCAAAACCTGGCATATCTTTGGTGACGCCAGCCTGACCGCTCGCACCAAGACTCCTATCGCCATGGCTGTGACCCATCCTTCCAATATAATTTCAGGGACCAGCTCTATTAGCGTTTCCACAGGAGTCAACAATACCCTGGTGGCTATTACATATAACAACATCATCTATGGACGTGGATTCACCAATAGCTCCGGTAACGCGACTATTACGCTCACCAGCCCGCCCACCGGTGTTTTGAACTATACCATCACGGCTTCTGCGCACAACCGCGTTACCTACGTGGGCACCATTGCCCAGACCGTGGCCTCCGGCCCCTGGATGGAAGTGACTGCCGCAAACTATGATGATGCGAATAACGACCTTCCCGAATACAACGAAAGCGGCTACTTCGACGTTACCTTCAAGAACTCTGGTACTTCTGCCGCCTCGAACGTTTTCGCCACTCTAAGTTGCTCCACCACTGGCATCAGCATTACAGACGCTGCCCACACCATCAGCAGCCTGGCTGCCGGAGCTTCCACTGTAGCGGATAATGCCTATGCCATTAGCATTGCCAACAATGTGGCCGATGGCACCCTGGCGAACTTTACCATCACCATGACTATGTCCGGTTCTGGGCCCTGGACCTACAACTTCAGCAAGACTATTTCCGCTCCAGAGCTGGCCTTTGGCGATATGACCATCAGCGATCCTACCGGTAATAACAATGGCAAGCTGGACCCTGGCGAAACCGCCACCATCTCCATTGTGCTGAATAACACCGGTGCAGCCGCTTCCCTGCCTGGAACCGGCACCCTGAGCTGTAGCACAACTGGGATCACGATCGTGAATGGCAGTGCCAACTTCACAGCCATCTCTGCCGCGGGTTATACGACCCTGAACTTTACTGTCACTGCCGCTTCTTCAATGAGCCTAGGTACCCTGGCTGCGTTTGTCTTTAACGCCGCTGCCGGAGCCTATACCGCCACCGCCACCCAGAATGTAGAAGTGGGCGCCCCGATGGAAATTATTATCGGTAGCGGCAGTTCCACTCAGTCTTACCCCATTGACCGTTACTACACTTATTCCGGTCACGAAGCCATCTATCTGGCAAATGAAATCGGAACTCCCGGCACCATCAAATCCATGGCTTTCAACAAAGCCAGCGGTACTGATGTGAACACCATCGAAGCTGTAACCGTCTATATGAAGAACACCACCGCCACCAGCCTGGCCACCGGCAACTATTCCACCACCGGCTACACTCAGGTTTACAGCGGTACCTGGCCAAACACCGCCACCAGCGGTTGGATGGAAGTGGACCTAAATACCCAGTTTGCCTACGACGGCAGCAACCTCTCCATCCTCACCATTAAAGGTAATCAAGCCTGGATATCCAATTATCCCATGTGGAGCTACACTACCGCTTCGGCTAACCGGGCACGTCAGAACAGTAATGACAATTCACAACCGACCTCTCTGACTGCCTCCAGAAACCTGCCCAACCTGAAGCTGAAGCTCTTCCCGGCGGTTGGCATGCTCTATCCTCCGCAGAACCTTACTGCTGAAGCTTCCCATGCTTCAGTGACCCTCACTTGGCAGACCCCGTTCAGCGGCACTCCCACCGGTTACAAGATATATCGGAACAATACCGCTCTCACCACCGTTACCACTCTTACCTACAGGGATACAGCAGTAACCGACGGCACTACCTACAGCTACAAGGTCTCTGCCCTCTACGGCAGCGACGAATCTGACCCCACTGCCGTAGTCACCGCCACTCCAAATATGTATCCGCCCACCAACCTTGTCGCCACTGGCAGTAATAATGTAGTCCAGCTCACCTGGACAGCAGCTACCGGACGTGAAGCTGAGGATACGCTTGAGCTTGGCACCAAAAACCGTGCCATCAGCAGCTACAAGATCTACCGGAACGGAACTGCCCATACCACTGTAAGCGGCACTTCCTACAACGATACGGCCGTGACCAATGGCACAGCTTACAGCTACTATGTGACTACACTCTACACCAACCCCGCGGGAGAATCAGCCGCTTCGAATACCGCCACGGCTACCCCGAATATGTTGACAGAAGTGGTCATCGGTACCGGCACCTCTTCCACCGGCAATTATGATGCCTGCCCGATCAGTGTTTGGTATCAGAGCTTGCACGGACAATCGGTTTATACCAAAGCCGAGCTGAATGCCCTCGGCGTGGTTGGCCCCATTAATATAAATCAACTTGGCTTCAACGTGACTGGCCTGCCTGCCCAAGCCATGCCGAATTATGTGGTTCGTATGGGACACACTACTGCCACTAACGCGGCCAGCTGGATATCCACAGGCCTTACCCAGGTGTGGTCTTCAGCATCTTATCAGCCTGCCACCACCGGTTGGAACATGTACACCCTCAGCACTCCCTTCCTGTGGAACGGAACTGACAACATCGTAATTGATACTGGCTTCGGCTTGATTGGCGGATATGATGCCAGCGGTAGCACCCAATACAGCACTGTCACCAGCGGATATCGTTTCGGACGCAGCGACACTGTGGACCAGACCAACCTCTTCACTGGGACAGAAACCTCCACCTACAGACCCAATGTGAAGCTTTCCCTACTGGCTATAGCAACTGGTCCTGCCATTGCGGTCAACCCAGCCTCCATATCCGAAACAGCACAGACCGGCAACAGCACCACTGCAACCCTGACAATCAGCAATACTGGCAGCGCCGCCCTCACCTGGAGCACCCCATCCAGCTTCGCAGCCTGGGGAAGCGTAACACCTCTGAGCGGAACCATTGCAGCAGGAGGAAACACAGTTCTTACACTCACTCTCAACGCCGCTGCCCTTACCCCCAATACCTACAACGCCAATCTGGTGATAAGCTCCAATGCCCAGAACACTCCCAGCCTCACCGTTCCAGTCACCTTCACTGTTAATGCAGTGGTAGTGCCTTCGGACATCCGCTTCATCGCGGAGTGGGAACCTGCCACGGGTGTCATCATCGCTTATGCCAGCGGATTTGGCCTACCCTATAACATGATCGCTGACCTCTCAAATAGAGGCCAAGTATATGTACTGGGTACCTCCGGTAGCCAGAGCACGGCCACCAGCCAGCTCTCCTCCAATGGAGTAAACATGTCTAACGTCAGCTACATTGTTCGCAATGGTGTCGATACATATTGGACTCGCGATTACGGTCCCTGGTCCATCTTTGATGCTAATGGCGAGATGAGCATTGTGGACTTCCGCTACAACCGTAACCGGACTTATGACAACGCGGTAAATGCCATTTTGGACGACCAATTCGGTTTCAACTACAGCTACATGCCCCTGGTCGCCACCGGCGGAAACGTAATGACCGATGGCCAGGGCAAGATGATGTCCACCACTCTGATCCAGACCGAGAACGATGGCATCCAGAACTCCCAGGTGACTGAATACAACTATACTATGCCTCAGATTAATGACTTGGTGGAGCAGTATCTGGGTGTGACGGATTACTTCATGTATGCCGATCCGCTCTCCAACTCCAACATTGACCACATCGATTGCCATGCCAAGCTCTTGGATGTGGACAAGGTTATGATCGCACGCGCGCCTTCAGGCAGTGCCAATTACACCGCTCTGGAAGCTACGGCTGCCCTCTGGCAATCCAAAACCTCCAGTTACGGCACCCCTTATCAGATCTTCCGTGTGAACCAGAGCTCTGCTAACGAGCCCTATGCCAATTCCTTCATCTTCAACAACAAGATCTACGTGCCCCAGTGGAATTCAACCCCTTCCAGTTACGACACAGCCGCCATCGCCGCTTACCAGGCTGCTATGCCCGGATATACCGTGCAGGGCTATTACAACAGCTCCTGGCTCTCCGACGATGCCGTCCACTGCCGCGTGAATACGATTTATGACGAGCAGATGATTAGCCTCCGGCATGTGCCGCTGACTTCGGCCCCTGCCAACAGCAACATCACCGTCACCGTAGAGATCACCCACAGCAATCCGCTGAACCCTTCCAGCACTTACGTGGCCTACCGGCACAGTACTACCGGCCAATGGCAAAACGTGCTACTTACCTATGTCAACGGCAAAACCTGGACTGCTCAGATCCCCACACCCGCCCTGGGCCAAACCCTCTACTATCACATTCTGGCCACGGATACCACTGCCAGATTTGCCGGCATGCCCCTTTGCGGTGCCTCCGATCCCTTCAAAATACTCATAAATATCCCCGGCGCGAATACTGCTCCTACGATCGCTCTGCCAAACTCCTTCAGCTTTGAAGAAGACGGCAGTCTGGTAGTAGATTTCAGCCAGTATGTGGAGGACGTGGATAATGACACCCTCACCCTCAGTTACAGCGGAAACACCGACGTGATCGTCTCTATCGATGGACTGTCGGTGACTTTCACGGCAACTCCAGATTGGCACGGCACGGAAAACCTCAGCTTCACAATCAGTGATGGTGTTTTGACCGCCGATGATAATGTAAATGTGATAGTGACCTCGGTCAACGATGCTCCGACTATTACTCTGCCAGACTCCTTCAGCTTTGAAGAAGACGGCTCGCTAACTGTCGATTTCAGCCAGTATGTGAACGATGTGGACGAAGATGAACTAACCCTAAGCTACAGCGGAAACACAAAAGTGACAGTCTCCATCGACGGTTTGAGTGTCACCAACGGTGCGGTGGATGATGTCGATAAAGCTGAGCTAACTCGCAGCTACAGCAGAAACACGAATGTGAGCGTTTCTATTGACGGTTTGAGCGTCACTTTCGGTGCAACGGCAGATTGGCACGGCACAGAAACCATCACCTTCACGATCAGCGACCCAGAACTCTCTGCCAGTGAAGAAGTGGAAGTGATGGTAACCCCCGTCAACGATGCTCCGACCATTGCTCTGCCAGACTCCTTCAGCTTTGAGGAAGACGGTTCACTAACAGTCGATTTCAGCTCCTACGTAGATGATGTGGACGAAGATGAGCTTACCCTCAGCTACAGCGGAAACACAAATGTGACAGTCACTATCGACGGCTTGAGCGTCAATTTCGGTGCAACGGCAGATTGGCACGGCACAGAAACCATCACCTTCAAGGTCAGCGACCCAGAACTCTCTGCCAGTGACCAAGTAGACGTGATGGTAACCCCCGTCAACGATGCCCCAACCATAGCTCTGCCAGACTCCTTCAGCTTTGAGGAAGACGGTTCACTAATAGTCGATTTTAGTTCCTACGTGAACGATGTGGACGAAGATGAACTAACCCTCAGTTACAGCGGAAACACCAATGTGATCGTCTCTATCGACGGACTGTCGGTGACTTTCACGGCAACTCCGGATTGGCACGGCACGGAAAACCTCAGCTTCACAGTCAGTGATGGTCTTTTGACCGCCGATGACAACGTAAATGTGATCGTGACCTCGGTCATAGATCCTGCCGCCATCCTGGTAGCTCCGCTCAGCCTGGCCTATGGTGAGATCGAAATCGGCAGTACCGACATCAAGACCTTCACCATCACCAACAACGGCGAAGCCACCCTCACCGGAAATATTACCACCCCCACGGGATATAGCGTAGCCGAAGCAGGACGTTCCCGCAGTGAATTCGGCATAGCCTCCGAAACCGGAAAAGCAGAGCGCAATAGCCTCAGCTATTCCGTTGCGACTGGCGTTACCAAAACCTATAGCCTCAGCTTCACTCCCACCGAGGCCATCGCCTACAACGGTGATGTAATAGTTACCAGCAATGACCCGGAAAACCTCACCACAAACATCTCTATCACCGGCATGGGGCAGATCGGATGGCTGGCCAATCCCGCCATCTCCATCCTCTATGTGGATGCCGCTACCGACTATGTGAAAGTACAGTGGAATGCCATTCCTAACGCCAACTACTACCAGGTCTGGGGCAGCGAAGATCCTTACGGGACCTTCAGCTTCCTGGGCGAAACCACCGACGCTTACTGGAATGACATGGACCTCGGCCATGCGATGCGCTTCTATAAAGTAATCGCAGCGAGTGAATCCTACCTTATCACCAAATAAACAATAGCAACAACTGCAAACAAGCCCGGCCGCAAGGTCGGGCTTGTTGTTTGTCCCCCAAGCCATAGAGAAAGATCTGGTTCTCGAGTGGACTTTAACTATGGCCCTACACAGCAATAAAGGCGAAAACCCAAGTGGATCTACTCCTATATCACGACGATATCAATCTCCATTCCCTGCTAGGAGGCCTTTGCCAGCAGACTGCAACGCAACAATTTATATATTATTTAATTATATATCTTGACAAATAATCGTTAAGTGTACGAGCTATATTCAAAGTAAAATTATCTGGAAATCATACAATAAAAGTATATATAAGATAAGGAGTCAATTGTGAAGAAGAATTGCTTAGTTCTGGCCTCTGTGATAATCATGTTAATGATCGCTAATCTGTTTGCCGTAGTAAGTCGCGGAGAACGCCCTTATATTGATATTTATCAAGTGCCGGATAGCGCCATTGTTCCTGGCCTGATTCGGGTAAAGCTGAGCGAAAACTACTCTCACATCAGCCTCAGCACCCGCACTCTGGATGGGCAGCTAAAGCGTAGCGGGGAAACTGAATGGGATGCCCTGTGCACGCAATATGGCGTAAGCAAGATAAATCTTCTCTTTGACTCCCCAGCCCTCGCTACCAGGTATACGGACAGGCATCGCGAATGGGGCTTTGACCGCTGGCTGGAACTTGAGATAGATAGCAAAGCCAATATCAGAGATATCGTGATGGAATATCGCAAGCTGGGTGATATTGTCGAATTTGCCGAGCCTGAATACAAGAAAGTACTATATGCCGATCCCAATGGCTTTGTTCCAATTAGCTTGGAAGAGCTTCAGCGCTGGTCTGGTAACGACCCACGCCTGGGTGAGCAGTGGCATTACAACAACACCGGACAGCAAGCCGGCACCGCTGGCAAAGATATCAGCCTCTTTGATGCCTGGAATATAGAGAAAGGCCATCAGGATGTGATAGTAGCGGTTATTGACGGAGGTATCCAGATCAATCATCCGGATTTGGCAGCCAATATCTGGTCTGGGGTGGGTTACAACTTTGTGACCAATTCATCCACCATCACTGCAGATGACCATGGCACCCACGTGGCAGGCACTATAGCCGCTGTGAACAACAACGGTGCAGGTGTAGCCGGCATTGCTGGCGGCTCTTCTCCCACCAGAGGAATCAGCCTGATGTCTTGCCAAGTGTTTGCAGGCAATTCCGGAAGCGGCTTTGATGTAGCTCCAGTATGGGCAGCTGACCACGGTGCAGCGATCTCACAGAACAGTTGGGGATATCAGAATGTAAACGTCTTCAATCAGACAGACCTCGATGCCATAGATTACTTTAATTTGCATGGTGGGGGAACTGTGCTAAACGGTGGTCTCACCATCTTTGCAGCAGGCAACGACAACGCTGAAGGAAATTGGTATCCGGGCTGCTATAGTGGTGCTATGGCTGTAGCCGCAACAAACAACAAAGACATTCGCTCCTCTTATTCAAATTATGGCATCTGGGTAGAGATCTCTGCGCCAGGAGGCGAAACGGCCTATGCAAATGATCCCAAGGGTGTGCTTAGCACGATTTCCGGCAATTCTTATGCCTTTTACCAAGGCACCTCAATGGCCTGTCCCCATGTTTCGGGTGTGGCAGCCCTGGTACTGTCTTATGCACATCGAAACGGAGTGGCTTTTACCAATACCGAATTGCGCAACCTTCTTAAAAGCACCACCGACGATCATTATGCTGTAAATCCATCTTACATAGGCAAGCTCGGAACAGGGAGATTGAATGCTCACGCTGCTTTGTTGGCAGTGAATCCTTCCCTGCCCTCGGTTTCCATCACCACTCCTTCCAACAGCAGTGTACACGATCTTGGTGCTACCATCGCAATTAATGCTACAGCCACCGATAGCGATGGCAGCATTACCAGCGTGGCTTTCTATGTAGATGATATATTGAAGTTTACAGATTACAGCGCCCCCTATAGCTGGAATTGGAATACCACTTCCTTCAGTGCTGGCGTTCACACTATCAAGGCCATAGCTACAGACAACGATGCCAATACAGCCGTTCACAGCATTTCCATCAGACTGGACGCTCCTGCTGATGAAGGTTTTGAAAGCGGCAATTTCTCAGCCTATCCTTGGCTGAATAGTAGCCCCATACCCTGGACCGTGCAGAACAGCGAGAAATATTCGGGAACCTATGCCGCCAAATCCGGAGCAATAAGTGATAATGCTCAGACCGATCTCAGTGTTACTCTTTATGTAAGTCAAGCGGGCAATATCAGCTTCTACCAGAAGGTTTCTTCAGAGAACAACTACGACAAGCTCTTTTTCCTGATCGACAATGTTTCGCAGGGTGAATGGTCTGGAGCGGGAAACTGGAGCTATCAAAGCTATCAGGTAAATCCTGGTAATCATACCTTTACCTGGCGCTATGCAAAGGATAGAAACACGATAGGCGGCTCCGACTGCGCCTGGATCGATCACATAGTATTTCCTCCTTTGGGAGTCTTTTATGCGCCGCCACAAAACCTAAGCGCTACGCCTGCTGATGGCTCCATCACCTTGAATTGGGATGCCACTGGCGACACAGGCGTGCAAAATTACAAGGTTTATCGTAACGGCAACCTGCTTCAGACAACTCCTAATCTTAGCTATCAAGACCTTGCTGTTACCAATGGTAATACCTATTCCTACTACGTGATTGCCGTTTATGCAGGTGGAGAATCTGAACCCACTCCGACGGCTAATGTGATTGCCGGAGCTGTGCTTGATGCCATCCTTGGCACTGGAACTAGCACCACTGGAATCAACCCGATCAATATCTACTACAAATCATCACACGGGCAATCCGTATATACCAAAGCTGAGCTCAACGCTGCTGGCATTTCCGGACCCATCTATATCACTCAGCTCGGCTTCAATGTTGCCACCGCACCACTCTACAACCTGCCCAATTTCATCGTGCGAATGAAGCACACCAGCGCCACAAATGTATTAAGCTGGCAAAATGCTACCGGCATGGAGACTGTTTATAGTACCACCTCCTATGTCCCTCAAACGGGATGGGATATGCTTACCCTTAGCAGTCCCTTCCTCTGGAATGGGATGGATAACATTGTGGTGGATACTGCGTTTGGCATTGCCGACAATTGGAATAATTCAGGTACAGTATATTACTCTACCAGCACCTATGGCTACAGGTATATAAGATCGGACAACGCTAATCAAACCAATATCTTTAGCGGTGGAGATGTCAACAATAACAGACCCAACCTAAAGCTAGTCTTTGCCCCTCCTCCCGAAATCACCGTCCCCTTCGTAGATGGCTTTGAAAGTGGCGCTGACGACTGGGCTATCGTAAATGGTACTCAGGTCAATAAATGGCACTGGGGTACAGCTACCGCCAATACCGGTACCCACAGCCTCTACATCAGCAAGGATGGAGGAACCAGCAACAGTTACGACGAAACCAAAGCCTCCCTCAGCCATTTCTACACCAATGTCAGCTTCCCCGCTGGCACGGAAGATTTCTACCTGCGCTTCAATTGGAAAGCCAATGGACAAGATGCTGCAAACGACTATCTACAGGTCTATCTTACCGAAACTTCCATCACACCTTCAGCCGGAACAGAATTAACCACTGGAGCGCTGATATCCGGAGCTTTATCGAACTCAAACGATTGGCAAAACTTCAGCATCCAGCTTCCTGCCAATCTTGCCGGAAGCACCAAACGTCTGATCTTCTCCTGGAAGAATAACAGCAGCACTGGAACCCAAGCCCCTGCAGCCATCGACAACATTCGCATTGTGGAAGCCGAGCAGCAGGATATCGCAGTAGTCGTTGGCACAGAGAGCGAGATAGAGCTGCCAGAGCTTACCCTCCCTGATAACACTACCATCAATGCCTCGGTAATTATCAACGGTGTGAGTGGTTCTACTGTGGATTACTGGGCTGGCTATAACTCTGTGGGAAGCAACCTCAACAATGCCGGTCTGGATATCAGGCTGATCGTGGATAGCTTTTCCGGATCCGAACTGATTGTTAATATTAACCACAATCTTGGCTTTATCCCACCCACTATCGCTTACAGCTTTGGCGGGGGAGCTTGGAATATGCTCACCAATCCCGGTACCTGGACTGAGAATGATGCAGATTTGAACATCACAGTAGATCCACAGAGATCCAGTGAACTCATCATTGTCTTTTCAGATAGCGAGGAAAACACCCTGCCCGTTACCCTGTCTTCCTTCACTGCTGTCCATACCGGCCAGGGCTATGTCCGCGTGGATTGGGCTACAGCCTCTGAAACAGCCGTGCTGGGATATTACATCCTGCGCTCAAATAGCGCCGAGCTCACGGAAGCAGTGGCGGTTTCTTCGCTCATCGCGGCAGCCAATGCCTCAAATGGCGCCTACTACAGCTTCCGCGATAAGAGCTTCACGGAAAGTAGCACTTACTACTATTGGCTGAGTAATCTCGATTTCAATGGAATTGAAGGATTCTTCGGCCCTCTTGCCGTACATATAGACAATATGGGAGGCGGTTCTGAACCTATAGTTCCCCTGCTTACAGAAGCTCTGGGCAATTACCCCAATCCCTTCAACCCCGTTACCAATCTGCGTTATGCCCTGGCCAAAGCCGGCGAAGTGAATGTGCAGATCTACAACAACCGCGGACAGCTCGTGCGCACACTTTCGCAGCAGCACTCTCAGCCTGGCTATTTTAGCCTGATCTTCGATGGCAAAGACGCCGCCGGACTTGGGCTGAGTAGCGGCGTGTATTTCTATCGCACCCGGATCGGCGAATACTCCGCCACCAACCGTATGTTACTGCTCAAATAACTCTCGTAGGGGCGGTCTGGGTACCGTCTCAAACCTAATAAATAAGGCGGATTTAGTTCCGCCTTTTGTTTGCCCAAAGCACTTTATCACAGCTCAGCCCCCAAACCCGTCTAAAGAGCTTGTGCAAAATGCCGAATCTACCACAAGTTTACCCCAATAGCTGATAAGAAAAAAGGACTATCAAACGCCACGCCTTGGCGTGCTTCTGGATTGGATGCGTCTCGCGTCCAACAAGGCCACCGGCCTTGATAAAAGCCGAGCCAACTTGAAAAAAGAAGCAGACTTGAAAAAAGCTAAGCAAACTTGATAAGAGGAGCAGACTTGATAAAAGGGCAAACTTGATATAAATGGGTCACCTACCATGCCCTGCAGACAGGACATCTACAATCCAGCCACTCCTCCCTTCGAATCCAGTAGCCATCATACCCTTTATCCGTGTCAATCCGTCCAATCCGCCCGATCTGTGTTCTCTTGATCCACAGCGATGTCGGCGGAACAGAAGTCCGCCACTACCATAAAACCAAGCTCCAAAAACCCAGAACTAAGCACAGTCTCTAGCTAAGCTCCTGCTTGTAGTTCCCGTCAGAAATAGTAAGGAAAGCTGCTAAACAGGAAATAGATTTGCAAGATCGCTGTTTATAGTGCCCCGCAAACCGTCTGACAGCAAGGCAACGAGAGAATGTGGAAATATTTCCACTCACAATATCAGATTTTAAGGTTAAAATGACTTGACAAGAAATCTACCTGTCATTAAATGTAATCAGTTATGTGTGCGAAGCGTCTGAATGAGGATAGTAAATGGTTCTCAACCATATTGGAACTCAGAGCTAACACCACAATGTAGATCATAAAAAATAGACATAGAAATAGGAGAAATTATGAGACACACAAAGATGATTCTCATTTTAGGGTTCATTGTACTGATCGGCGTAGCCGGTCTCTTTGGGCAGGTCAATACCAGCGGTAGGGAGCTGTCTTTGAAACCTGAATGGGCAGAAAGACAAACTTCAGTTCGGGATTTTTCTCTGCGGGCACCTGAGCAAATTGCTACAGAACACAGCAAATCTGCCCGAATAGCAGAAAACCCAGGCAATGGAATGCGGGAAACTAAAACAAGTACTGGCACTGCATGGGGTACGGCGAATCACTGGAACCCAAGCGGTGTACCTGCAGCCACAGATGATGTGATTATCAATTCGAATATGGCTACTGGAACTGCGAATCGCACATGCAGAAGCCTCACAGTCAACAGCGGCTTTACCTTAACGGTTACCGCAAATCGCTACCTCGACGTTAGCACAGGCATCACCATCAATGGAACAGTGTCATTGACCGCTGGAACAACAGCGAACACCACATTGTATAATCAAGGCAATACCACGATAAGCAGCACCGGGAGATTGACCGCTACAGCTGCTAACACGGTAGTTTACTTTGACGGAACTACCCCTCAGTCTTTTACCAACAATGGTACGGTTACGCCTCCTGCATTTACGCTGGCTCTTGCAAATTCTGCCGGCTTGACTATGTTGGGAAGCAATCAGGTTACTTGCGCACGAGTCAATCTGTATGTGGGAACAATAAACAATGCCAACAAGATCACTCTGGGGAATGGCGGCACTACTACCGCTGCAGTTCAAAGAGGAAGCGATGTGTCAATTCCTGCTGGAAGTTTTGACCAGCCACCTACTTTCAATGCAGGGACTGCCGGGATTCAGTTGCTCTATGCCCCTGCATCCGCTAATTACTCCACTTCATACGAAGTCCCTACCGATGGCAAGGTAGCTTATTTATTATTAGTCTCTACTCCGGTAACGGTCTCTATGACCAGGGATATCACAATTCCTTATGTCTATACTACCGGGCTAAACTTATCAAACGGTAATCTAAGCATAGGCGCAAATACTCTCACAATCGAGGGGACCATTGGCGTTGTATCAGGTACTGTGACCGGTGGAAACTCCTCCAATATACTATATTCAGGGGATCCGTCAACCATCCTGCCAGCTGTCGCAGGAGGGTTAAATGACCTGACCATACAAACACGAAACGCTGCAACCATGATTTCCATGACCGGAAACGTGACTGTAAACGGAACCCTGTCTTTAACCCAGGGAACTCTTTCTAATGGCAATTATCTTACTATGGCAAGCGGAACCACTATATCCCGCGCTGCAGAAGGTGCTCTTTTTTCCGCGCCCACCTTTGCCGGAATTGTAGATCTGCTCTACACAGGAACCACCCCTATTATTGCGGGCAAGGAGCTTCCTACCAGTGCTTCTGTGATCAATAATTTCACCACGAATCCTGGCGGATTCACCCAATACGCTGAGAACTCCAGCACGACAAACCTTTTGACCGATCCATTCACAAACCTGACCAACTGGGCGGGAATGATTGGTACAGGTACAAATCAATATACGACAGTAGCTTCTGTAAACGCCGGTGGAACATCGCCAGAAACACGGTTTAGTTCAACTGCCGCCCACACCAATAGCGACCTCTATATTTACCGTGGACCGATAAATACAGCAGGATATGATTACCTGAACGTCTCTTTCCGTTCCAGTGCAGTTGGTTATTATACTCAGAACTACTCGACTTACCTGTCCTTGTTGTGTACGGCTAACCTGGCTGACCCCTTTGATGCCGTGTGGATGATGGAATATGCATCACACTCCGCTACTACGTTCACAGTACCCGCTCATACTACCAATGTGGGCGGAGACTTCTATGTCGCTTTTTGGTACATGGGTGATCCCTATGCTACGGATTACTGGTATTTTGACGATTTGGTGATCGATGGGGTCAAAAGCACTCCCGTTCTCTCAAATGTTACGATCAATGGCACACTGTATTTAGTCGGCGATTATACCATCGGCACTGGCAACACTCTGGCTATGGCAAACAATGCCACCATCAACCGTTCCGGCGGAGCACTATCTGCTGCGCCCACTTTTGGAACGCTGGTTAACCTTGTTTATTCCAACACCTCCGCGATTACTACTGCTTATGAAAATCCCGGTACCGGAGTGGACAAACTGACCCTAAATAATTCTGCTGCGGTCACCTTAGGCCAGAATACAACAGTTAACGCAGTTGTATCAGGCACCGGAAACCTTGTTTTTGATGGTAAATTACTAACCATGAATGGCAAGGACTTTGCAGTATCCGGTCCTGGCACTATCTCTGCCTTGTCTGTAGCGTTAGCCAATGAGGCTCAAATCTGTAACGGATTAACAAGCTTGGCACATGCATGGACGACCTCGGGAACCCAAAATGGCAACTTGGCCGTAACCCTCTCCTATCCTGCAACTATGGCAGAAGACGATTCTCTTTGGGTCTGGACCAAAACCAGCGGAAGTGAAACGTGTTGGACCCATGAAGGACAATTCGAGACCGCAAGCGGTCCCGGGAGCAATCGCTCTCTCACTGTAGTATTCACCAGCCTGAACGGAATAGGTAGAGCTGACAAGGATATCGCCATAACAAGGCAAACCTTTACTTTAAACGTCAATTCTACTGGTCATTTACAGCCTGGCACTGCGATCTTCCAAGACAGCACTGATCTTGGTGAAGTTACAAACGCCATATTTACTGCTAGCAATGCCGCTATGATTTGCGGCAGCTATTCTCCAGGACCTCCCCCTGCCGGATATGTTTGGACAACTACCCCCATCGTAGTCAGCCCCGGTGACTTTACAGCCGAAAACGGCTATGAGTTTACTATAACCTTCGTGCTGGAGGAAGATGACACCCTACCAGTGGAATTGAGCAGCTTCACCGCTGCGATGTTTGGAACTAATTCGGTTCACATCACCTGGGTAACTCAATCTGAAACTGAGGTTCTGGGTTTCCATATCCTGCGCAGCTTGGAAGAAGATCTTTCTACTGCTCTGCAGATCAGCGATCTCATTCCTGCCACCAATACTTCTCAGACCAAAGTTTACCTCTATAAGGATAAAGACCTTAACCAGGAAGGAACTTACTATTATTGGTTGCAAAATACAGAATTGAATGGAGAGACTGAATACTACGGTCCCATCAATGTCGTGTATAGTGCTACTCAGAATGAGACACCTACGATCCCCAAAGTCACCGGACTGAGCACAATCTATCCCAATCCGTTCAATCCTTCCACCACCATCAAATACGGTCTTGCCAACGCAGAGACCTTTGATATTACGATCTACAACAGCCGTGGACAGATCGTAAAGGTGATGGAAAGAGCACACAAGGAAGCAGGAAATTATTCAGCTTTCTGGAACGGAACTGATGAACAGGGGAAGGCATGCGGTACAGGTGTGTATTATGTGAAAATGCAAGCCGGAAAATCCAGCTTTACCCGTAAAATGGTCTTGATGAAATAGTGTAATATAACTATAGGATGCTTTAAGCCTTTTTAATAAACGAGGTTTCCTAAGGCATCCATAAAATAAGCAATGGGGCACGGTCTTGCGATCGTGCCCTTTCTCTTTTGTCTTTGTTTGACCACCGAGAACACCGAAAGAGGGACGTTAAAGGTAACTGGGGATATCGGGGCTTTCTTAATGCAGAGCTTGCCAGGATAAACCCTCTAAACCCTCTAAACCCTCTAAACCCTCTAAACCCTCTAAACCTCCTAAACTTTCTCGACTTTCTACACCCACTCGAAAAAAATCTCTTTACAGATTATGAGTAAAAATTAGAGTGTGCATCTAAGTTAAAAACCGCTTAGACTATGATAGAGACAGGAAGAAATGAAGATTAGGAAATGCAAGGACTAGATGCGGCTACGAAGGATATAAATGAAGATAATGAATAATAGCAGATATAAGGATACGCGATGAAAAAGCTCTTTTTGATGCTCTTTGCCCTATGGTGCATAGGCTTTCTCGCTGGCAAGGTGGATCTGAATACAGCCTCCTTGAGCGAATTGAAACTGCTTCCCATCACGGAAGCTCAAGCGCGTGATATTTATGAGTACAGGACCTTTGTGAAGATCCTGGAAAATATCTATGACCTGAGGGATATTCCCTCTATAGATCAGCGCACTTTGAACAAATTGAAACCTCTGGTGGTGGTCTCGCTATATACCCAGACCGATGAAGCGGCCATCCGCAGAGAAGAGATCCGGAGCCAAATCGAACGCCTGGACGGCAATGAAGGTGCCTCAGAAGGCATGGCAGACGTCTGGCAGGACTTTTTGATGACTCCCCAAAACGTGAACCGCATGCATTTTGACGACTTCGTGAGTTTGCCGAATGTCTCCGCGGTGGATGCTGTGGCAGTCCTCAAGAGAGTGGCCAGAGGCGATACCATTGCCGATACCAGAGACCTCAGAAACACCATGGGCATCTCCTATTACGGCTATTCAAACCTCAGGAACTACGTGTATTTCCGCGAACCTCCGGTAAAGAACAGGCTGATGTTTGACGCCTCGGCAGAGTATTTTACCCGTCCTTATGAGGAGGGGCAATACGATATGCTGCACGAAGCTTTTGTACCCAAGACCTTTGACAACAGGTGGGTCACCATTCCGCACGACAAGCGCATTTCCTATTGGGGCTATTTTAATGCAGATCAGGTGCAGCCGGATATGATGGCAAAGCTGAGAATGCGTTATGGAAACAACATCAAGGCCGGCATCATGACTTACAATCCGAAGACAGGTTCCGGTCTTCTCTTCTCGGATGCCAGCTATGGCTCGGACCGGGATGTGCTCAATACCACCAAGTATTATGCCGGATATGAGAATACCCGCCTGCCCAAGCTGGGCAATACCGCCATGAAGCTGTATCTGGGGCATTACCGTGCCACTTATGGTGAAGGCTTGGTGATGGAAAACACAGATTACTACAGCGCCCGCAAGACGGGATTTGGCTTTAGCAAGCGCATCATGGGCATCACGCCAGACCTATCGCGTACTCAGGAATATGCACTGAGGGGCGCAGCGATCGAGATCAAGAATCCCAAGTTTGGCGCGGCCTTCTTTGTCTCAGACGATGAAAAAGACGCGATGGCCTATGTGAATGAAGATGGCAGCTATGTACTGCGGGACAACTACGGCAATGACGTATTTATAGATGAAGATGGCGCTCAATACTTCGTTAAGGATGCCGTGCGCATCTACACTTATGAAGATGGCAGCGCGGTCAAGACAGACAAACGCAAGCTCTTCAGCTATGTGACTCCCACCCTGCCTTATGATAACGACACTTTGCTGGAGGCCGAGCAGTGGTTCAATGAATCCATGAACCCCACACCCCCGCAGGGACAGACCTATGTGCCTTTTGCCATGCCTTACATCAATCTTGCCACCCGCAGAAACGCCATGCGCGAAAAGCTCTGGGGTACTCATCTGCAAGTGAGTCCTTTCATAGGCACCAAGCTCGGTTTTACCACCTACACCGCACTCTATGACAACGCTCATCTTGTGGTACCGGATTTTAATAATCTCTTGCCGCTGGTGCTTCGTGATTCCTATAATTATCCCAAGCTCAATAAGACCCTGAATTCCGAAATCTCCAATATGTACAGCACTCAGAACGCTAATTATAGCAGAGACTACCGCAGAGTAATCGGCTTTGATGCTGGCACGGTACTGGGGCATATCGCCCTGCAGGGAGAATATGCCGAGCTGAGCGTGAATGGCAAAGACCACAAGCTGGGCGATGATCCCAGTGCCTGGTTGGCCAGTGCGCATAGCCAATTTGAAAACCTGTATTTTCTCACCCTGATCCGAAATTATGATCTGGGTTTTGAAAATCCCTATAGCAATAGCTTCTCGGAGCACGAGCGCTTTGATGATACCATCTTGGAAAAGAATATCTACGCCCTTACGAATCCCACGCTTTCCGATATCTATCAGAATAGCAATCAATCCGCCCCGGAGAAGGGAGTCTATTTTGAAACCCGTTACAAATTCAATAACTACTTTACCATTGGCCGCAGCTATCTGGACCTCTGGGAAAGACAGAGTGACGGACGCCGTAGTGCCAGATTCCAGACTGAATTGGAATTTCGCCCGCTGTTTCAAATGGCCATGCGGGTGCGCTACAAGAACCAGGTAAACCGTTACGACGACTTTGCCGAACGTGGAGTATCCAAGACCAATGAATACACCCTGGCAGTCCGCAGCTTCCTTTCAAATTACGATTTCCTGGAACTGGAGTATCGCTACAACACGGTGCTTAGCCCTCCTTACACCTCTCTTACCAATCCTGCCCAGCCCGGTAATAATACCATGGCTGCGGCGATGACTCTGATGACCGGTGACTATATCGCTGTAAATTATACGCATAATTTCAGCGCAAACCTCAAAATGCAGGGCTCCTTCAATTACTGGTATGGGCACGGCATTTCTCACTGGGATTGGGAGGATATGGAAATAGACTTTATGGGAGAAAAAGGTGCCAAAGTTTGGGTCGCCCTCTCCAGCCGCATTTCCAACAATATGTATATGAATATCAAGTTCCGCAATAAAATCTATCAGGATAAAGAGCTTAGAATTCGCCAGAACAACGACCCCAATCATATCAACCTGGCAGATCAGCTCACCTATTTTGAGAGGGTGGAGCATAGTGAAAACACCATTCGTATTTCCCTTGATTATCGCTTCTAACGTGGAGGAAACATGTTATCAAATAAATCTTTATTGATCCTTAGCCTGCTGCTCTTGGTCTCTGCACTGAGTGCTTTCAGCATTACAGACACCCATTTTGGTTACCGTTATGGCTCCCTGGATGCCAGAGGCTTTGCCATGGGCAACGCCGGCATGTATAACAATATGCGTCCCGCCAGCTTTGTGCTGAATCCCGCCAATCTCACCGCACAGCAAAAAACTGTCGGTCTGAATGTAAACACCTTGATCAACCGGGCCGAAGATACCCGCATGCTCCCGCTGTACAATTCCTTTGACAATTACATCGATGATGCGGTCTATGCCTCGAACATCAATGCCTTTACGGATTTTTCCGGAGCTGGATTTGGTTCTTACGCTTTTGGCGGCTTTCGTTTGGGTCTGGGCGCTTATCACGCACCCTACGCCAGCTTTGACAGCAAATACCGCGAAGAAATCCGCAACAACCGCAATACCGATAACGACGGCTATCCCGAAAAGATCGCCCAAAACGATATCGAAAACGACGGCGCTTTGCTGAAGACCGGTTTGGCTGTAGCCATGGCTTATGAGCTCGCACCCTATTGGAATGTGAATATCGGCTTTGATTTTGGCATGATGAATGCCGATGTCAAGCAGGAGACTACCATCCTCTGGACCGATTGGTCCCGCCAGCAAGTGGCTGAGAATGTGGTCTTGCCGGATTATCGGCGGATTGCAGATTGGAAGCTGGAAGGCGAGCAGATGAAAGTAGGTGCAGCCTTCAGACTGGGCCCGCGCTTTGGCCTCGGCCTGAGCTATATGCCCCAGACCACTCTGGACCTCACCGGTACAGATTACACCCGCAGAGATGCCTATCGCAATACTCCTCTGGACAGCACCTTTGTAGTTCTGGACGGGGATTATGATCTGCCCAGCGAGATCAGGCTTGGCCTTAGCTATTTCCCGCGCAACGTGATGAATACTGTCTTCAGCATGGATGTGGAAATGGTAAACTACAGCGATGCCATGGACGTCTTTGACGATGTCTATAATATCTATGCCGGAGTGGAACATCACATTATGCATCGCATTCCTCTGCGTTTTGGCTTCCAGGCTGTGAATAGCTATTTCCTGGATACCAAAGAAGCCATGAATAGTGATGGCGATCCCATCACCCTCTATACAGCAAATAAAATACTTACACCCATGATCACCGGCGGCTCCAGCGTGCAGCTATTCAAAAACATCGTCCTGGACCTGGGCTTTGGCTATGCCTGGCGCGAATATGAATCCCTGGATCTCTTTGGTGATGCTTATTACAACGATAAAACCTACACCGGGTCAAGCACCTACACCCTTTGGCCCAATCAATACATCAACCTTCAGAACCGCGGGTGGGAAAATCCTGACAAAGTCAAAGAAAGCTTCATCACCCTGAACGCCGGCCTATCATTTAGCTGGTAAACATCCTTTTCAAGGGAGATACTGTGAAAAGATATATAATACTTTCAGTGCTTGTTTTGGCACTGAGCCTGAGCTTTGCGGAGGATTTGCGCCTGGACATTATTTGGTCAAACGATGTTCATGGCGGGATCGACCGCTCTGAGGCCACCTTCATGAATCCGGAATTCCCCCCCCAATTGGGCGGAGGAGCTTCCGCTGCTTCTTTAATTAAACAAGTGCGCTCCTTCAGGAGCCCCACACGAGAAACCCTGCTCCTGGATGCCGGAGACTTTTTCCAAGGCAGACCGGTGGGCACTGTGACCCAAGGACGCGCTGTAATAGAATATATGAATGCCGTAGGTTATGATGCCATGACCCTGGGAAACCATGAATTTGACATCATGCAGCCAGAATTGATAGAGACCCTGGAGATGGCAAACTTCCCCATCCTGAGCTGCAATGTGATCGACACCACTACCGGTAAAATCCCCTGGTATGCCTTTCCCTACACCATCGTAAATAGATTGGGACTGCGCATCGGCATCTTGGGCTTCACCACCACAGATACCAAACTGATGAGTTTCCCGGAGAACATCAAGAATATCGATTTCCTGGATGAGAAAGCATCGGTCACCAAATATGTGAAGATCCTGCGCGAAGAAGAGAAGGTCGATCTCGTGATAGTTCTGGGACATGCCGGACTGCCTTATGACATTGAACAGACCTATCTGACCCGCTACGATGCGCAGGGCAATCCTCTTTATGAAGAACGCCGTGCCCATTGGGGTTATGACGCCCAGGAAGTAGCCCGCGAAGTGCCAGGCATCGATCTTTTCATCGGCGGACACATGCACAAAGGCGTGCCCAAACCCTGGACCGATCCCGTCACCCACACCCTGGTGATCCAAGGCTATGCCTATGGCTCTGGCTTGGGGATGATCACCCTCACCATCGATCCTGAAACCAAGACCATCAGTGGATATGAGGCTCCTGCAATGCGGGAAGGCTCCATGATCACCTTGTTTGAAGATCAGTTCATCCCCGATCCCGAAATTTCCAAGATGATCGAAGCCCAGGTGGCTGTTGCCGAAAAAGGCATGGATGAGATCGTGGGAAGTGCCGCTGTGCATCTTTCCCGCACCAATGTGGATGCACAATCTCCCATGGGAAATACCATCGTGGATGCCATGCGCTATATGGTGAATGCAGATTTTGCCTTCCTGAATCTGGGTGGTGTGCGTGCCGAAATCAAAAGCGGCCCCGTCAGCTATCGCGATATCTTCGACGTAATGCCCTTTGACAATATGCTGATCAGCTTCAAATGTGATGGCGCAACCTTGAAAAGAATCATCGAAACCCGTGTGGAAGGCAGCCGCGCTGGACTCATCGTCTCTGGAGTGAATGTGGTTTATTCCCGCACCCGCCCCAGTTGGGATAGAGTGACCACACTGAAGATCGGTGGCGAGCCCTGGGATCCCAATAAGATCTACACTGTGGCCACCACAGACTTCCTGATGCAAGGCAATGCCGGTCTCACTATGCTCATGGATATTCCTCAGCAGGATATCACAAATAACAACATCAATCTACGGGATGCCATCGTGCATTATTTCAAGCAAAATTCACCGGTCAAGACCAAGATCGACGATCGCTGGAAACGTAGTGATGGCTCTCCTATGGCTACTTGGATGAAACCGTGAAGATTCTGATAGTTTATCACAGTGAAAGTGGCCACACCAAAGCCTTTGCCGAAGGGATTTTGGGCAAGCTCACCGCCCTGGGGCATATTGTGAATAGCATTCGCTTGGAGACAGCTGCGCCTGTAAAAATGAAATCCGTACGAGAGTCTCAGACCATAGATATTGTGAATCTTCCCGATCCACAGGACTATGATGCTCTGCTCTTTGGCGGACCGGTCTGGGCTTGGGGTCCATCTCCGGTAATCATCAAAGCCATGCACAAAATGGGTAAACTCACCGGCAAGACCTGCCTGCCCTTTGCCACTATGGGCTTTACTGGAGGCAAGGCCGCGCTCCGCTATATGTCCCGCGAGCTCGGTACCAAAGGCGCCAAAGTGCTGCCCGGTGCGAGCTGCAGACATATGCTCTGCAATTTTGCTGAAGAGATAGAGAAGAACGCGGCTAAAATCGCCGCTGCTATCAGTTTATAAATAATCAGTAATACCGGAAGCAAGCTGTGATGGCTTGCTTCCGGTTTTTTGTGCTAAAAACTTCCTCCCATTGTAGCGCAAGAGCATCGTAACGCTGTCTTTAGACGGCCACGCACTGTCTTCAGACGCTGCCTGCTGGATTCGACGCGTCTCGCGTCGAACAAGGTCGCAGACCTTGATAAAATACGAACCGTCTTGATAAAAAGGGAGCAGTTCCCAATCGGATTCATTGACCATTATGCCCTTTATCCGTGTGATCTGTGTGATCTGTGAGAGAGTCTTTTGTATGGTTCACGTACCGGCTGAAGACAGTGCTACTATGTACGCACGCACCAGCTAAAGCTGATGAAACAGCCGGCTAAAGCCAGCGTTACGGAATAGTTCGCTGCCTGCTGGATTCGATGCGTCTCGCGTCGAACAAGGTCGCAGACCTTGATAAAAATGCGAACCGTCTTGATAAAAAGGGAGCAGTTCCCAATCGGATTCATTGACCATTATGCTCTTTATCCGTGTGATCTGTGTGATCTGTGAGAGAGTCTTTTGTGTGGTTCACGTACCGGCTGAAGACAGTGCTACTATGTACGCACGCACCAGCTAAAGCTGATGAAACAGCCGGCTAAAGCCGCGTTACGGAATAGTTCGCTGCCTGCTGGATTTGATGCGTCTCGCGTCGAACAAGGTCGCAGACCTTGATAAAAATGCGAACCGTCTTGATAAAAAGGGAGCAGTTGATTGCTTGGGTGGCGGGCAGATCTATTCCCCGCGTCCCAAGCGTAGTGGAGGACGACACCTGATCCATCGATAGAGAATGACATTGGCATATTATTTCAGACAGATATGTGGCTTCTGCCCAGACTACGCTATCCCATTCGTTGTCGTGGAGATGTCGTGGAGATAGCAGGAAGAAACCCTTTTATCTCCACGTCATCTCCAGCATAAGTTATAGAGCTAGACCGTGGCAATCGTCTGGAAGACATTCACTTTCCCAGACCTTTTTAGGACAAATCGGTGTATATACAATCCTTCTTTCGCAGAAACAAGATCATGTGCTACGGTAAAAGCTCTTTTAATCCAATGAATCCGCCCAATCCGTGTGACTATTATCCTGTTGACCACACAGACCGGCTGAAGCCAGCGTTACGGGTCCTTTCGCAGAAACGGCGTTCTGCGCTACGGTGAAAGCTCTTTTAATCCCATGGATCCCCCTGATCCACTCAATCTGTGTTCTATTGTGTTGTAGGCGGAACAGGAGTTCGCCACCACGATAAAACCCTAAAACGATAAAACCTTAAAACCCTATAAACCCTTGCTTGACAAAAACCCCCACCTCATAAGCTTTGTGCAAAACTACCTGTTTTATATACTTATCGCCAATTGAACGAAAATCTAAGAGGATTATATGCAAGAAATCATCATTGATGGCAATAGCCTCAGCCTTGAAGCTGTGGGCTTGGTTGCCAATGAAGCCGCCCCTATCCGCCTGGCCGATAGCAGCATCGCAAAAGTAATAAAGTGCCGGGATTATGTGGACAAAGTCATCGCCAATGGCGAGATCATATATGGCCTGACCACCGGTTTTGGCAAATTCAGCACCGTGAATATCCCCCGCGAAAACATCGCGGAATTGCAGTGCAACCTGATCCGCAGTCATGCGACCAGCGTGGGCGAGCCTTACAGCATCGAAATTACTCGCGCCATCATGCTGCTACGCATCGCTGTCCTGGCCAAAGGGCACTCCGGCATTCGTCTGGAAACCTTGCAAACCTTGGTTGAGATGTTGAACAAAGGCGTGCATCCCATCATCCCTAAACGCGGATCGGTGGGTGCCAGCGGAGATCTATCCCCCCTTTCACACCTGGCTTTGGTGCTTTTGGGTGAAGGTGAAGCCATCTATAAAGGCGAAAGAAGCAGCGGAAGGCAGGCTATGCAAAAAGCCGGCATCACTCCGGTGACCCTGGCTGCCAAAGAAGGCCTGGCCTTGAATAACGGCACTCAGGTGATGGCTGCCATCGGCGCTCTGGCGATGTTGCAGGCCGAAAGCTTATGCCAACAGGCAGATATCACCGCAGCCATGTCCATCGATGCCTTGATGGGCACACCCTGCGCTTTCGACGCTTTGATCAATAATCTGCGGCCCCATCCCGGACAAATCACTTCTGCGCAGAACCTCACAAATCTGCTCGCTTGCAGTCCACTGCGGGAGTCTCATGTAAATTGTAAAAACGTGCAGGATGCCTATTCCCTGCGCTGCACTCCACAAGTGCATGGCGCGGTAAGAGATGCCCTCTCCTATGCACGAGGTGTCTTCGAAATAGAGATCAATAGCGCCACCGATAACCCGCTCATCTTTCCGGATGAAAACCGGGTGATTTCCGGAGGAAACTTCCACGGCGAACCTCTGGCTATTGCGCTGGATACCATGGCTTTGGCGATCAGTGAATTGGCAAATATCAGTGAACGCAGGGTCGAGCAAATCCTCAATCCCGCTCTGTCCCGCGGACTTTCTCCCTTTTTGGCCAAACGTCCCGGCCTGGATTCGGGCTATATGATCGTGCAGCTCACAGCAGCAGCTCTGATCTCAGAAAACAAAGTTTTAGCGCATCCCGCTTGTGTGGATAGCATTCCCACCTCGGCAAATCAGGAAGACCATGTCTCCATGGGCTCAGTTTCCGCGATCAAGCTCTTGCAGGTGATGGAAAATGTATCCAACGTCATCGCCATTGAGCTTTTGATCAGCGCTCAGGCTCTGGATGGCCGTGAGCAATCCAGCTCCCCTGCGCTGGAAGCGGCTAAAGCAGTGCTACGTAAGGAAGTCCCTACTTTGCAGGAAGACAGGATCATGTATCCGGATGTGGAAAAAAGCATAGCTCTGATCAAGGACTCCGCCATCCTGAAAGCCGTGCAGAGCGCTGGGATAAATATATATTGACAATAAAGTCACAAACTCCAGATTAAACTCTATGAGAAGAATATACGCTGTCTTAGTCATGGCAATGCTTTTCGCCCTTCTGGGCTGCGGCATTGACAATACCATGTACAATGCCAGAAAGTATTTTAATATGGCACAAGTTCGCCCCTTGAGTGCCAATGGGCGTCCTACGCCTCAAGCAGTGGGCGATTATACCATGGCCATCAAAAAATGCGGCATTATTCTCTCGGATGGCGGGAAGGGAAAACGCGCCGATGATGCCCTTTTCCTGATGGCCAGAGCCCTGTTTTACAAAGGCAATTCCTCCTTTCAAGCCAAGGATGCCTTTGAAGGCCTGATCCGGGGCTATCCCAAGAGCAAACACGTGCCGGAAGCTTATATCTATCTGGGTAAAGTCCTGCGGGACATCAATCAGGTCGCAGAATCTGAAGCAGTACTGGAGCGCTTTGTCCGTGATCCCAAATTCGTGAAAAATCACCCCCGCGCCCTTCTGGTAATGGCAGATTTTGAGATTCAGGATGAAGATTATTACCGGGCTCAGTACTGGCTGGAACGCATTATCAAAGACTACCCCAAGACTCCCGAAGCCAAAGAAGCAGCCTTCCTCTTTGGTAAAAACTATTATGTGCAGGGAGACTATGAACGCTCGCTTCAGGAATTTGAGAGCTTCATCAGGACCCGTGGCATTCCCAAGCCCAAAAAGATGGAGGCAAAGTACTATATCGCGCTGAACCATCTGGAATTGGGAGCGTCTGAAAAAGCCCTGAGAGAAGTAAAATCTCTGGTGCGCAATGAAGAGCGTCCGGACATGCTCTCCCGGGCCAGAGTGCTATACGGCCAGGCGCTTTTGGCAGCTGGAGATGTGGATGACGGCCTCAAGGAATTGAAAGACGTAACCACCAGCTATCCCCGCACTGAAAATGCCGCTGCAGCATATTTTTATTGGGGTAACTACCTGTATTATGAAGAGGGCAAGATTGATGAATCCGTGCCGCATCTGAACCGGGTACGCACCGAATTTGCCCAATCTCCTCTGGCAGAGAAAGGCACGCAAATGGCCGCTGCCATCAATAAAACCAAGCCTGTAGCGAATTTGAATAGCAGCCGCGATTTGCAAGCCTGGCTGGACTATCAATATCTGAAAGCAGAAAACCTCATCAGCCCCCTGGCTTTGCCGGATTCTGCCCTGGCTGTGTATCAACGGGTGATCGATGAACGGGATTCTTTGGCTGTGAAGCGCGATTCCCTGCTGATCAAGATCGAGGATGCCAATACCGTAATCGATAGCCTCATAGCGGTATTGCCAGCTCCCCCCGAAGTTGCAGAGCCGGATTCGCTGGAGCTTTTGGCAAATGCGGAGGCTGCTGATTCTTTGCTGACCGATCTAAATCAGCCTTTGCCTGCTGAGCCTAAAGAGCTGGAAACTGAGCCTGCTGTGACTGACAGCATTGATGCCCATGCAGAAGAAGCCCTGCAGGATGAAAGTATTGAGACAAATGAGCCGGAAGCGGAAAAGACTCAGGAACTCAGTCCCCCTTCAGATGAACCGGAAGACTCCATCGATGCAGAAGAAGTCAAGCCCGATGAAAGCATAGAGACAGAGAAACTGGAATCTGAACCTTCCACAGTTGATCTCACCGATACCGATGAGAAAGAGTCTCCAGATAAGTCTTTAGAACCAGATCAAACGGAAGAGCCTATTGATGAGGAAGAAATCAAGCCGGAGGAAAGCCCTGAGACCCAGGAGCCGGATCCTGTCCAAATCGGCTCGGCATTGCTCAAGGAACTCCAGCGTGATCTACCCGTCTGGCAAAAAAAGCTGGACGATCTGCAGCCCTTGATTGAACGCTTTGATACCCAGATTATCCCCTTCTGCTATTTTTCCATGAACAGCCTGCTGCTTGAATTTCCGGAGCGCGCTGAAGAGGCTGAAACCCTTTATCAGAAAATGCTGGCAGAATACCCCCGCAACATGTATAGCGCTGCCGCCACGGCGATCAAAGAAGGACGCAGTCCCCGTTTGGTGGACCCAGCTTACAACGAAGCTCTGGCAGCATTTGACGCCGCTTTGGACAGCTATCCTGAGGCTCCTGATTCACTGGTCACCATGATGCAGGACTATACCGAAAGTGAATATGATGACCTCAAACTGCGGGCAAATTACCGCCTGGGCTGGTACTATAGCTTTGAGGAACCAGACACCACCCTGGCCAAAGAATACCTGGATGCCGTCCTGGAAGATCCGGATAATGCCGAATACGCTCCTGCGGTGAGACGCTTCTACAATGGAACTAAATATCTCCTGCGGGATTCCGGACTCAGCGATAGCATTGCAGTAGTAGCAGATAGTGTGTCCGCTCCTGCTGCCCAAATAGAGCCTTTGGAAGAAAGCCCGGCAGATAGTACTTTTACAGGACCAATTACCGGGGAAGCAGCAAGTCCGGATTCGCTCAAGTTTGAGATAGAATTGCCGGAAGAAGCTTTGCCGGAAACGCCGTTAGAGCTCACTGAGCCTGCCGTGCCAGATTCCTTACAAGATATACCAGCAGAGCCCCAGGAAGGCGCTACAGAGCCGGAAATCAGGCCTGAAGGGGACTCTGTAGAGCCTCAGCCAGTTCCCCCCGAGACCGAAGAGACCCCGCCTCCGCTTCAAGATCTCGTCCCTACCCAGATACCGCAAGATCCGAAAGAATGAGCTTGCCGCTGATCTATCGCCAGCATCTGTATCTTCGGCTGGCCATCTTTTCCCTGGGGATAGCCACAGGCTTTGAAGCCTCTCTGCGGCAATTACTCACACAAATAGCCCTCTCCCTTTTTTATATCACAGTGGAGCCACAGCTCTTTGCAAAGCTGGGTTTTGCCCTGCGCAAGCTCCTCACTTTTCTAGCCGGATACTGGCTCTTTGCCTTGCTGTTCAAGGTCGAATTCCCTCAGGCTGTGCTCTTTAGCCTCACGATCATCTATCTCATCCTCATCACCGTGGCAGTTTGGGGATCCCTGGATAAAAGAATGCTGCTAGCCCAATGCAAGCCCTGCCGTAACTTCCAAACAGGAAGATCTGTACTGTCTTTCAGCCTGGCCACGTATTTCTTTATCAAGCGGTACTTTGCTGAATATCAAAGCCTGCAGAAACAGGAGAACATCGCCGGCATTCTGGACCGCGCCATCAGGGCCGGACTCAAGGTGCATGAGGGTGCGGGCGTCATCGAAGATAAAGTTCAAACCCTTTTACGCGAGGATTACATCCAGCCCACACGCCAGCCTGCGGCAAATCTCTACGGCCTCATCTTCTTAAGCCTGCTCATTTTGCTTTCCAATATCTGAGGCCCGGCATGCGTTATTTGATTATGATGGAATACGATGGAAGCGAATTTGTGGGCTGGCAAAAACAGAAGCAAGGCCGCAGCGTTCAGTCTGTAATGGAGCGCGCACTGGAAGCTTTCAGCCAAAAGCCAGCTATGATCACCTCCGCAGGACGCACAGATGCAGGAGTGCACGCTTTGGCGCAATATGCCCACTTCGAATATGAAGGCCGCATGACTATGGCGCAGATGCTCAAGGCTTTTCGGCGCTGGCTGCCCGCTGATATCAAGGTCTTGCAGATCTGGCAGGTGGGGGACGATCTTTCCGCCCGCTATCAAGCCTTTGAGCGCCAATACCGCTATGTCCTGACCAAGGATCTCAGCCCCTTCAACCGCAACTATACCGGCTTTATCCCGCATCTGAAACTGCGCCTGCTGCCCATGCAAGCAGCGGCAGCAAGGCTCCTCGGCAGGCATGATTTCTCCAGCTTTGGCCGCCTCAATCCGGAGGTGCCAAATCACATCTGCGAGCTCAAAGAGCTCAGCATCTCTGAAGAAGAGGATGCCTTTGTCTTTACCCTGCGCGCCGATCGCTTTCTGCATCACATGGTGCGCCGCATTGTGGGCACCCTGGCCTATATCTCCCATTTTGATTTGCCCGCGGATACGATAGACAAGATCCTGGCAGACGAATGCCCGCGGCAAAATCTGGTTTGCACTGCTCCTGCCCAAGGACTCTTTCTGATTGGGGTCAAATACCCGCCAGAACTGCTTGACGGCAAAGCCACCTGCAAATTATCTGACATCATAAGAAGGTAAGCATGAATTATAAAATCCCTCGGGGAACATACGACATAATGCCCAAAGACAGCGCCCGTTGGCAGCATGTGATAGACACATTCCGCCTTGTGGCACAGCGCTTTGGTTACGAAGAAATCACCACTCCCATCTTTGAGCTGGCAGGCCTTTTTGAACGCAGTTCCGGAGAAAGCTCCGATGTGGTGCAAAAAGAGATGTACCGCTTTGCAGATCAGAAAGGACGCACCTTTGCTCTGCGGCCAGAAGGCACGGCCGGTGTGGTGCGCGCTTATGTGGAAAAGAGCCTTGACCGCCTGGGCGGCAGGAGCAAATACTATTATATCGGTCCGATGTTCCGTTACGATCGCCCTCAGGCCGGACGCTACCGTCAATTCTATCAATACGGTATCGAGTTTATCGGCAGCAATCATCCTTATTACGATGCGGAAGTAATCGCGCTGGAGATGCAGTTTTTGGCTGAATTGGGCCTGAAGAATGTATCCCTGGAGATCAATAGCGTGGGTTGTGCCCAGTGCTCTTTAGATTATGATGAGGCGCTGCGTGCATACTACCAGCCGCATCTGGCTGAGCTCTGTCCGGATTGCCAGAATCGCTTTGAGGTTCGCCCTCGCCGTCTTTTGGATTGCAAGGTTTCCTTTTGCCAGAGCCTCAGAAAAGACGCGCCTTCGCAATTGGATTATCTGGATCAGGACTGCAAGGAGCATTTCAGTGAGGTGCAAAACTATCTGGATCAAATGGGTGTGAAATACCGGGTCAATCCCGCCATCGTGCGCGGCCTGGATTACTATACCAACACCGCCTTTGAACTCATCGTAGATGCTTTGGGCGCACAGGATTCCATCGCTGGAGGAGGCAGATACAATGGCCTGATTTCCCAGCTTGGTGGCAAGGATACCCCTGCTGTCGGTTTTGCCGGAGGTTTTGAGCGGCTGCTCTTGGCTCTGGAGCTGGAAGGAATCGCGGGTTACGAGCCCGTAAATCCCACTATATACGTGATCGGCATCGGAGAGGAAACCCGGCTCATGGCCCTCGAATATATCACCAAATTGCGTCAGGACGGGATCTATGTGGATTACAATCCCGATAAAAGCTCCTTCAAGGCCCAGATGAAGGCCGCAGATGCCAGTAAGGCCAGATATGCCCTCATCATCGGTGAGGATGAATTGGCCTCAAAGCTGCCCACTTTGAAAGACCTGGAAAGTTCCCAGCAGCGTAGTGTTGATTATCAGCAATTGCTTGATATTCTGCAGTAAAGCGCATCCCGCAAGGCTATAAATAGGAGATTTATGCTCTATAATGAGATTTCTGCGCAGCTAAAGCACTCACAGTTCTTTGCGGGTCTGCTGCCGCTGAAGCGTGGCACCCAGATCTACCATCTCAATCAAAGCGCCAGAGCCTTGGTGGCAGCCCATCTTTGGGCCGAGACCGGCAAGGATATCATCCTGGTCTCGCAAGATGATATCATCGCCGAAGACCTCTGGGAAGATCTGGTCACTTTGGTGGGACGAGACCATGCCTACTATCTGCCGGATTACGAGATTCTGCCTTATGAAGAGCGCTCTCCGCACTACTCCATCCGCGCCACCAGGATGATCACACTGCTGAATGCGGTTACCGATCAGCCGGCCATCTACAGCCTCTCCATCCGCTCATTTCTACGCTACATCCCCTGTAAAGCAAGTCTGGCCCGACATATTTTACATCTGAAAACAGGTGACAGCATCGATCCTGAAACCTTACTCAAAAGCCTGCAAAATATGGGCTATGAGATCGAGTATCAGGTCTCCAAAGTCTATCAGGCAGCCCGGCGCGGTGGCATCATAGATATCTTTTCCCCGCCGAATCTGCAGCCCGTGCGTCTGGAATTTTGGGGCGATGAAATCATCTCCATTCGCAGCTTTTCCACTAGTACTCAGCGCTCCATCCCCGGCGAAGTGGGCGAAGTAACCCTCATCCCCGCCCGGGAAATCTCGCTGGACGATATCGATTCCGGCTCTGTGATCATCTCCAAAGTGCGCGACACAGGCTTTTTTGAGGGCATAGAGAATTATTACAGCCTGCTCACCACCCAGCTTTCCTCCTTTGTAGATTACTTCGAGGCTGACCAGAGCATCTTCGTGTTCAGCAATTTCAGCTATGTCAAGGAAGAGATTCAGGCTCTTACCGAACAGACCTTTACCCAATACCATAAAGAGCTGAAACGCAGCAGCCGCGGCAAGGTGCCCAAGGTGAATAAACTCATCCTGGACGAAGAGGCTTTCTACCAGCGCATCAATGCCCGTGAAACCCTTTTTGTATCCCAAAGCGAATTTATCCTGCCCGAAATCAAAGAGAATATCCGCGCTCCTTTCGAATCCCAGCCCGTTTTTGAAGCCGATCTCTCCCTGGTAGCAGATACTCTGAAAGCCAAGCTGGATCAAGGCTGGCAGCATGTTCTACTCTTTGACAACCGTTCCCAGGAAAAGCGCACACGTCAATTGATCTCTGAAGATGCCGCCTATCAGAGCCATATCGGTGTTCTGCATGAAGGCTTTGAGATCGAGGATGCCCGCCTGGGCATCTGGACCGATCATGAGATCTTTAACCGCTACAAGCGCAAGCGTTATGCCCCCCGTTTTGCCCCAGGCGAGAGCATTGTGGATTACGAGAACCTCAAACCCGGGGATTATGTGGTGCATGTGGATCACGGCATCGGTGTCTTTGAGGGCCTCAAAATCATCCGGCTGGACGGACAGGAAGTGGAGTGTCTGGTGCTCCGCTATGCCAATGACGACCGCGTCTATGTGCCTACCTTCCAGCTTTCTCTGGTCAGCAGATACGTGGCCGAAGAGGGCGCAGCTCCCACTTTGAACCGCCTGGGCAGCGCCAAATGGCAAAACACCAAACGCCGCGCCACTCAGCAGATTGAGCTAATTGCCGCAGACCTGGTCAGGCTATATGCCGAGCGCAGCAGCCGTCCCGGCCTCGCTCACGCTGTGGATACCGAGTGGCAAAAGGACCTGGAAAGCTCCTTCATCTATGATGATACGCCTGATCAGGCCAGGGCCAGCCGCGAGATCAAGGACGATATGGAGCTTCCTACCCCGATGGAGCGTTTGCTCTGTGGTGATGTGGGTTTTGGCAAGACCGAGGTCGCCATCCGCGCCGCCTTCAAAGCGGTGAATAGCGGCTTTCAAGTGGCCGTGCTAGCTCCTACTACTCTCTTGGTAGAACAGCATTTCCGTGTCTTCAAAGAACGCCTCGTCCAATATCCTGTGCGCATCGCCATGCTTTCCCGTTTCCGCTCCAAAGCCATGATCGATAAAGAGATCCAGGATATCGCCGCCGGCAAAGTGGATATCGCCATCGGCACGCATCGCCTGCTTTCCAAAGACATTAAATTCCCCAAATTGGGACTCCTCGTTATCGATGAAGAACACCGCTTTGGCGTGCGCCACAAAGACCGCCTGCGCCGGCTGCAAAGCAATGTGGATACGCTATATATGAGCGCTACCCCCATCCCTCGTACCCTGAATATGGCGCTGGCCAAACTCAAGGAAATCTCCCTGATGCAGACCTCACCCAAAGAGCGCTTGCCCATCCGCACCATCATCACCCCGCGGGATCTGGAAGTGATCAAAGACGCCATTCGCCGCGAAGTGGACCGCGGTGGCCAAATCTTCTTCGTACACAACCGCGTCCAGACCATCGAAACCGTCGCTCTGGAATTGCGCCGCGAAATGCCCGATGTCAGCTTCCTGGTGGGACATGCGCAAATGCCCGAAAAGCATCTGGAAGAGGTGATGAAAGCCTTTGTGGAGCGCGAAGCCCAGGTTCTGGTCTGCACCACCATCATCGAAAATGGCATCGATATCCCCAATGCCAATACCATCTTGATCGATCGCGCCGATAACTTCGGCCTGGCCCAGCTCTATCAAATGCGCGGACGCGTGGGACGCAGCAACCGCCGTGCCTATGCCTACCTGCTGATCCCCAAAGGCACCACCACCGTGGCCAGACAGCGCCTCGAAGCCCTCACCCAATACGACTATCTGGGCGCCGGATTCCAGGTGGCCCTGCGCGATCTCGAACTCCGCGGAGCCGGAACCATCCTGGGCACCAAACAAAGCGGCATCATCCAAGCCATCGGTTTTAACTATTACAATCGCCTCCTGGGCCACGCCATCGAAGCGGTGGAAAGCGGCGATACCTCCAGCCTTTACGCAGACGACGATCCCAGCACCCGCCAAAGCATCCGCACCGAAGTCGATCTCTACTTCCCCCCTGAATATATCGATAACGATGAAGAACGCCTGCGTGTCTATCGCCGCCTCTCCGAGCTGGAAAACCTGGCCGATATCGAGGACTTTGCCACTGAACTCACCGACCGCTTTGGTGAAATCCCCCAAAATGCCCAGTGGCTACTGCTTTACTTCAAGATCGACCTATTGGCCAAGAGGCTGAAGCTGCGCAATTGCACCGTGAAACGCGGCACCATGACCATCGAATTCGACGGCTCACATACCCCGCCCAAGGCCAATATCCTGCGCTTTGGCGGCAAACTGAGCGAGCCCTTCCGCTTTGAAGCAGAGCGCAATCTCAAGATCATCATCGAGCTGGAAGATGGGCTGGATTCCTTGCAGCAGTTTGAAAGGGCGATTGAGATATTGGTGATGTGGGATTAAGGGATTACTGCGGTTTCTTAGTCTATTATATCATCGTGATAGAGCTTTAATAAACCCATAGTCATCGTTAATAACTAATGCCCTATCAAGTAATAGGTTAAAAGACTCACAAGAGGTTTCTGGAAGCAAGCTGCACGAGAAGCACACAGAGTTATTGCTGTTGCATACAGGATCGTTGGTACAAAACCTTGCCTTATCAAAAGCCTCAGCCAGCAATTGGCGGAGGTCACCTCTTTCTGTGATGGTAACTATTCCCCCATAGCTACCTTCAGAACCGGCAACAGTATAGATCATAATCCCGGCGTGAAAACCTGAAGAACAATAAATCCTTTCGCTCAGGGAAGAAGCGGGATAGCCACATACAAATTCAAGTTGTTTAATAAGTAAATGTGAGATTGTGTGAAGTAGAATGTACTTATATAAAGCGTAACCTGTGATATTATCATTGCCGAAGGGATTGAAGTTTTTGAGAGCTTCGCTATGATTACTAAAGCGTTGTCGAAAACTCTCATGCTGCTGGGCGGTCAAGTACCATTTACGAATTGCAAGATCATCAAAGACCATAAGGAAACCTTCGCCTGCCAATTCTACACTAGGAAGATACCGGGTTTTTTCCCCCGCGTTTGTAACATGTCTGGATTTACCTGTTTCAAAAATTGTGCCGGAGCTAATGGGATTGATTCTACTGTAAGAGCACAATACCGTAGCCATACTCAAAGTTCTGATTGAAATTAATGATATGGTGTTAGTTATAGGAGGCATTGATTTGAGATAGATCGGATCTTCGTCGGCAAAGTCATCATTTTTAGCTTTGGAGATCATATATTCAAATTCATCACATCTATAATTCATTTCGGAGCCAGGATCATCTTCACTGCTTCTTTTTGAGACAGGGATCATCAGGCTTCTCAGTATTTCCGGAAAATAAACACTGTTGCTCGATTTTAAAACTGTTTGCATTGATTCCTTGTCTGATGCTGGATTGAAGATACCAGACAGGTTTACCGATAACTTACATCTTTTACAAGAGATCCAGATTGATCCTAAATTATCCCGGTTAGCTGAGCTGCGGTACATGAACTCGTGTTTTTCACACTTCTCTGCTCCTAAATCCTTATCGTTGAACCAGTCTTCCCAAGGGAAATCTCCAATTTGCCCTGCCTCAGAGACTTGGATGAATCTGACCTGCTCCAGCAATATATACTTTGCCTTCTTGGCACCTGATGCCATTTGGCAATCGGGGCAGTAAAGATTGAATCTGCCTTTCAGATTCGTCATCTTGTATCTGTGCTGCCAATCGGAGTATTTCATAAAGCGCTTGCACACAGGGCAAAACATCCATTGAGGAAAGAATTCTGCCGAGATTAAGCTGGTATCTGATGCAACTTTGTGTCCTGAATGAGTCGTGCTATTTGATGGTACTTTTAGAAGATATGTCAGATTAGGAAAGGTGGCCTTCAATCTACTAATTAGCCTGTGGTCTTGTACAGAAATAGAATTAACTGTTTCTCTATCTTTGCCATCGACCTCATGGATAAAGTATGGCCACTTCTCAAGGGGTTGAATTTGCAGAGATCCCTCTGGAGTCTCAATCAAGGACCCTATCCCCCCATAAGAGCTAATCACACCATGACAGGATAACTCATAGTATCTATTCATAATCTGTGTTCCTCTTTTTCGCTCTAGGTGGTGCGAGTTTAATCACTGCATTCGGGCTGATCTCACGCATAGAATTCATGGTAAGCCAATCGCTATCATCATAATCCATTATAGTGGCGTCTGATGCATTAAGCAAAAGCTTTCTGAAAGTGAGCTCGGGATCGATTGATAGCTTTTCTTGCAAAATATCCATGTGTGTTTTTAGCCTGGATCGGAAAAATGGCATCATTGTAGGATCATCCTGCATCCTCTTAGACATAAAATTGATATAATCGTCAAGATCCTGTAAGCTAAGGTCTTGGAGAGAAGAAATACCCTTTATCATACGGATATAAGCCGCCAAAAGAGTTGGCATCATCTTGCGAATTGCTACGCGTGTGTAAGGAGTAACAGATATTGGCTCTACATAGCGATAGTAATTTTGGTGAAATGAAGCGAAATTTTCGTAGTGTGACTTATCTCTGGCTTTGAATGGGTTAAAAAGGGTAAGCACTAGCCCGGGGTGATTACGAGCAATACGACTTGTAACCTGGATATATTCCGAAACACTTTTGGGTTGCCCGTTCATTAATATCAGATTCAAGCGGGGAATGTCAAGACCCACCGAGATCATATTCGTGGCAAACACAATATCAATGGCGTTGCTCTGAACTTGACTGGGATCATTACTTAAGATGCTCGGCATCTCCAGGGATTTGAGCACTTGTTTTACTTCGTGGCCAGGAATCCGGCTTGTTAATTCTTTGGGATGGCGCAACCAAAACTTCTTGCTACTGGGATTACGCCTGAGAACCATCTGAGAGTATGCTTGCTGTACTTCATCTCTGGTTTTACTGTACATACGTCCAAGTTCTCTCAGTGAATTATAGTAAGACACCACCGTCCAATAGTTATCGAGATCTTCATCAATCCGGCCTGCTAACTCAAGACGTCCGAACAAGAGCAGAGCCAGTAGCTTTACTTGGGTAGATGTAACTGTCTTACCCGTGGGGCAGATGCCAACATATTCCCGATTAAGGTTGTTCTGGTCTGTTTTGGCAAAGAAGTTATCCCCAAAATGCAACCCTGAAGGAGGAAAAGTAAATACATCTCGATTACCAAATAGCCCTTTCACCTGAGCGGCAGCGTTTTTAATTGTAGCTGTGGAGGCTACAATTCTGGGCATTTTATTCCTCTTTTTGCACAGCATTTCTACTACGCTTTCAAATAAAGCCGAGATGCTACCCAAGGGACCGGAAATAAGATGCAGTTCGTCTTGGATTATTAGGTCTGGAGGCAGATTACCCTCTTCAGAACCAAAAAAGGCTGAAGCTTCTTCTACCCAGGCAAGGCGAGCAAACTTATCAACAGTGGCAAAAAGCAATGACGGTGGATTGTGATAAAGGCTTTCATCCACTAAATCTATCGGCAAACCTTGGTGAAAAAAGCATTCTGGATTTAGACAAAAAACCTCAAATTTATCCTTCAGGCTGTTGAATCCTATTTTATCCTCGCCAATGAGGCTAGTGCCACACCAAGGACAATGGCTGATAGGAAACTTATTTTGCCGCTGAGCTTCTTCTATATTTGGCACCTCAAAGATCTTGTTGATAACATCTTCTGCAGAGCCATCAGCATCTCGAAGCTTATTGGGCGAAGAAGCGACGCCTATCCATAGTCCTATGGAAAATGGCCCATTATCAATAGATTGCCGCATGAACTTGGAACAAACGTAATTCAGTGAAAGGATCATTCTGGATGCCCGCTCAAATTGCTGAGCAGTAAGCAAGCGCAAAGTATAACGCATAATCACGGAAGTACCGTATCCAGCAGAACCATATTTGAAACGTCTGAACAAAAGCGAGAACATTGATAGCAGGAAATAGGCTTCGGTTTTACCTCCTCCGGTAGGAAACCAGAGCAAGTCAACACTATTAGACCTAGTCTCGGATTCAGGATTAGTAATGCACTCTATATTGATTAACAAGAACGCCAGCTGAAAAGCATGATAATATATGTTTTCTGCTTCATTGCCGGGTTCTGGATTTCCTTGGGGGTCAATCTTTAACATATTAATAAGCATCGCACTATTAGCAAGACGATAAAGCGCCAAATAGCTTGGGTTATGTAGCAGTTGGATACCTTCACGCATTCTACTTAATGCACATCTCTGATTGGTAACCATCGTCTGTGCAGCTTCTTGATATCTGGAGTCGAGTTCAAGAGATGATTTAACCTGTGTTTCAACCCATGATTCATAACCATCCACAAAGAGGTTCAACCAATGCAGGATTTGAACGTCTGTGCTGGATGCATAGTAACTGCTGGCCTTGATTTTTAAGGCAGATCTGGCCTCACAATCAAGATTAGCGTTTATGGTAACAGGAGGTATTATTGAGGGAAGATACTCTGTTTGGATCAGCATTGTTTTTCCATCCACTTCATGCCAGGAACACGCGCAATTGTGCGCTTGAGCATATACTTTAGAATCCCGATACTGACAATCAATGATTTTGTCTTCAAGAGTGGCATAGGAGGGCAATTGAGGTTGAGGAAGAGGAATGATATTACCGTTTTGCACTTTGATCTTGCACTGATACATACACACATAGTTCATGTTGGGGCTGCGCTTCTGCATATTGCCCAGAGATTTTCTGTCGTGGCTATTCTCCAATAGCACTTTCACCACTTTTCGCTCTGGCTTGCTTTCAATCAATAACGAGTGTAATCTGTAAATTATCGAAGTATTATTGATTACTTTCGAATGAATACATACGGGTTTGTGAATTTCGAGTTCAGACAAATCTATCCTATATTCAAAGGTATGCAAACGCCTTATCCAAACTTTTCGGTATAACGAAAATACCGATTCTAAGATGCTGTTTATCCTCTCATAACGATTTTTCTCTGCTCCTTTAGCCTTAATCGAGTTTAAGCGCTCGTAAACTTTTCGTCGAATGATTCTGATATTTTCAAAATCTCCACTTATCTTTTCCATGCTGTTGCCTATCAGCTTTCTGGTAAGGGATACTGAATTAGTTTCATTGTCATAAGCCAGTAGGTTACCCAAGTACTCTTTATTATCGGCATTAAGATGTCGAATCAGCTCATAATCCTGATAATCCATCTTGATTCGTAACTTAGGATGGATTTCCTGAGTGGGATCAAGTTGACGATAACTGCCAAAGCTGATGTTGACCACAAAATCTTGGGCTTCTCCATTCAGGCAGAATGATAGCCCCAAGGAGCTGGGGTAAAGCTCTGGCCGGGTAAAATCATCGTTGGATATTTTCCCTTGATCCACGAAGTTATCTAATTCTTCAATACTTTTATCCCAGTCTGGATCATGTTGAGACTGTGGCTCTTCCTCGTCGAACAGATTAATTTCTATTTGCTGCTCATCATCTGAGGATTCGGACAGATTATTTAATTGAGGAAATATAATTCCCGACGAATACTTGTTGAGAGGATAGTCCGATATTATTTCTTCTTCATCGTTGTCAATAAAAGTATCGTTGCTTGGCCCAATTAAATGCTTGCTCAATAGTTCTTTGAGGATGTTTCTGGGATCGCTATTCTTCATCTTGTTCTCCCTGTTCTACAAGCTGAATAAACTTCCATTCAATAAAGTTATGCTTGAGGATGCTCTTGATAGCCTGAACATCCAATTTCGAAAGCAAAGGATAGTCCTCAGTGTTATCACATACATATTGGCCAATAAACTGATCATAATCTGTAGACTTGTTTAAAATAATTGCTTGGGCTTCAGTACTGAGATTGTGCCCCAAACTAATCATTACTCCGGTAAAAAAGTCTCTGTGTGAACTTATATCTGCTACTTCACTACTGCTCAAAAATCCTTGCTCGTTAAGGAATTTAGTGAGTTTTTCAAGTTTGGATTTCTGAGGAAACCGTACCTTAGCATTTGCTGAAACCCAATTATGCAAGAGATATTCAGATCTGAGCCCCGTGTACAAAGAGAGTGTTTTCAAACGTTCCTCATTGTATGTAGGTTTGGTAAATGCCTCAATATCATCCGGTTCAAAAACCGTGAGTTCCAGATACTCTCGCAGCTTTTGTTTCCAAAGCATTGAAAATATTTCTACTTGAGCAAATCTCTCAGACTCATCGCTGAGAATTTTGTATAGATAATCCCTACTTGTATTGGTGTAGAGGACTATGGTATCGCCAGCTTCAAGGTCAGTAACCGAGACTAAAGAGATATCGTCGTCATCTTTTCTAAGCACCTTCTGAGGACAGCTAAGATTTTGGATGTTACCATCATCTCCTGATGCTCGTATACTGTAACTATCATAAATCTCGTATCTTGCACTGGAAGCGAATAGATCATCTGATACTTCATAGAATTTATCTTCAAATCTGCCAATTGGATCATCAATATATCCCTGATCATCTCTATGAAGATCAAGCTCTGGAAATAGTGTTTTATCTTTAGTGCCTGTGTTTTGTCTTTCCCAACGCTGCAACTTTTCTATCCGTGATTTTAGAATGCTGATCTCAGGCGGATACAGTAGCATGGTAATACATACTTCTCGATTAATAACTTGGCTGTGTAGCCAATTGATGAGTTTATCTTTTATTAGGTGAATGAAATAATACTTTTCCATATGGCGACTCCTTTCAATTTCTCTGCGAAAATCCTTGTGTGATATGAGCAGGATATTGCTAATGCCTTGTTTTTCAATATTTTCACGCCAAATCTCAATGTCATCGTTCTCAACTACAAGATTAATACGCTCGTATCCCAATCCAGAGAAACCAGACCAAACAGTGGGACATTCTTTTTTCAGTTTGTAGATTAGGTATATTTGGTTGATTATTTGAATTATATCCTGTTCAACGTCTTCTTTTTCATAATTATCAGAGAGCATTGATCTAGTTATATCTATCCTAGCTGCCTCCAACTGCTCATCGATGTCCTCCAACACATTAAGCTTGTCACCTAATATACTAAAGAAAAGCTTATGAGCAGCTCCAAAGTGCTCCAATGAGTCGTATTCTCCCCGCAGGTCTTTGCGAAAACCATAGTATTCAATGCAAGCATTCGTTAGTTCATCACAACCAGCCAAGGCCTTCATTTCAATTTCCATTTTACATTTGCCTAATAAACGGGATTCTTCATTCCTAGTCCAATGCCAGAGAAGCATGGAATTGTCTTGTTGAATGGCTTGATTTCCTATAAGGCAATAGCGCCTAAACAAACCGTTGCCGCAGTCGTTTTTTACAAGAGACTTCAATTTGCTGATTCTTGTATCTCCACTTACAACAAGATACTCATACTCACAATTTTCCATGTGTTTCAGCATATAGGTTCTGGCAAGTTCATAGTCACTTGCAACCAACACTATGGGGTCAATAGGAAGCGTTTCCTTGACACACTCTTTGTCGCTTGCAACAATACTGCCAAAGGGAATACAATGATTGAGATTAAGGTTATTGAGCTGAGAAAAGAACTCGCCTTTATTGCAGATTACCACGATCTTCTTTTTAAAGAATGACGGAGGCTGTTCACTTCCCATTGTTAGGCTCTGGTAAAACTCTTTATACCTATCTAAGGCTTTATGACATTTTTGGTCTGAATAATATTTTTTATCCGCCACAAAGTGTGTTAGCAGTACCTCAGATATATCTTTATAATGAGTAAGTCTGTCTCCGCCTTTCACCTTGCTACCCAAAGTGAAATTATTGCAATTATATTTATAGTAATATGAGATTCCTTCGCGGATAAAAATGTAATGAGACTTCAGGGTTTCAACTTCAGGCATATGCAGCATGGAGCTTTTTGCTAACAAAGTGTATGCCGCGGGCATCAATATAGCCAGAGTTATGTTTTGTGGGCTGTTTTGGCTATTTGTACCAATGTAGATGTTTTTCCCTTCTTCAAAAGCCTTTTGTGTTATAAGGGAATTGATCAGATGAAAATCACTTTCGTAGACACCACTATAGCCTGGGATATCTTTGTATTCTTCAAGAGCCACTTCTGCCATAGGGATCAAGCTGTATATATCTTTTCGTTTTTCATTCATAGTTTCCCTCTGTATGTATGGGTAAGCATTTTGTTTTCAGTATTAAGGATGAGATAGATCGCCATAGAAGTCTCCACCCTTTTTGAACACGACTTTCTTAATTATGTCTCTTTTGGTTCCTAACATACCAAAGCCTAAAATTAGAGCCGCCATTTCGCCATTGCATTAAATAATTGGGTTGATACTGTAGGCTCTTATACCTTTCCATAAACATGTAGAATCTCCTTATCGTCGAAGTTTCATAAATTAATCCTAAAGAATGTTTGACAAGTTATCTTGTCTCCAGTCGTCTGTGCAAATTTTGGCAACATATAGTTAACTGTCAAGCCCTAATATAATTCACATTTTTTTGAGGGTTCTTAGCTATAGCCAAAATGGTATGTTAAAAGCATCTGCCACTGTCAAACCACATGCTCATCTACTCGTTTTGATTGTGACATCTTGGTATTTTCATTGTTTTTTCTTCAGTCTGAATAATCTGATGACATAGAGCCATTAGTCCGCTGTTTGAGAGCCACCCCTCCGAAAAATAGAGCCACCTGTTCCGCCCATGAGAGCCACCTTGCCAAATTGGCTCAAAATCAAACCATGGACT
>JAJBAY010000091.1 GCA_020532515.1 Candidatus Cloacimonadota bacterium
ACCCTAAAACGCTAAAACCCTAAAACCCCCTAATTTATCCAATCGATCCGCCCGATCCTATCAATCTGCGTTCTATACCAAAAGCCCCGCAGCCGCCCGAACGTTAAAACCCTAAAACGCTAAAACACTAAAACCCACAAATCCCTCTTGACAAATTATTCCAAACTTGCCCTATGTGATTCATGAACTTTTTTCGTCGCTCTGCAATATGTATCCTGCTGCTGACCTGTGCCTTAGGCTTGACCGCTGTGCCCAAACCGGTGATCCTGAAAGTCTTTGAACTTCCGGATCCCCGGCACACGGATGCCAATTCCAAGGCCAACCTTGCCGTAGTGCAGGCTTTCCGTGAAAAGTATCCGCACATCGAATTGCGCGCCTTTTCCGGCATCAGGATCGAGGGCATGGAGATGGATTCCGGTCCGCTTTTGGCTATAGCCGGAGGAGTAGCGCCGGATGTGATCTATGTAAACTTCCGTCAGAGTGATACTTATATCCAAAATAACCTCTTGTATCCGCTGGATGAATTCCTTGCGCGTGAAGACCCTGCCTTGCTTGATCTCCGTGTGGAAAAGCCTGTGTGGCAGGTGATTAAGCGGAAGCGGAAAGGGGAGGACAAAGAGCAGGTCTGGGCTTTGCCCTATGAGACTCTGGTGCGGGTGCTGATGTATCGCAAGGATATGTTTCGCAAAGCGGGCTTGGATCCGAACCGCCCTCCTCAGAATTGGGAAGAATTCAAGGACTATGCCCAGCGCATTACCGATCCCGCGGCGGGCATTTATGGCACGATGTTTGCCATCGGCACTCAGGCTGCCTACGATTGGCTGCCACTCCTGTGGGCAGCAGGTGGCGATGCTGTGGTTTACGATCCTGTGAAAGACAGATGGGAAGCCAGCTTTGCCAGCGCAGCCGGGGTGCTGGCTATGGACTATTACCTCAGCCTGGCCACGAAAAAGTGGGTAGATAAAGACGGACGCACCCAACGTGGAAACGCCATGCGGGATGGAGATTGGGGGCAGATGTGGAGCGATGGCAAGATCGGCATGCGCATGGATTACCTTTCCCAACAGAATATGGGTGGGAAATACGATCCCAATCTATACGGTTTTGCCCCAAGCCCGGCAGGCCCTTCCGGACGTGGTGGCAGTGAAATCAATTGCCGCATGATGGGCATCTTTTCCGGAGCGGGAACCTATAACAACGGCGGTCTGGGCAAGCGCGATCCTGAAGCTGTGCGTGAAGCGGCCTGGCAATATATCCAGTTTTATGATAGTGAAGAGGCCCGGCAGATCCGCCTCAAGGTGATGGTGGAAAGCGGCTATGGCCGCATGCAAAACCCTGTATTTTTGAAGCGTTACGGCTATGAAGACTATCTGCGTTATGCCCCGGCGGGCTGGCTGGAAACCTTTGAAAAAGCCATGCGGGAAGGCAAGCCCGAGCCTTATGGGGACAACTGCCAAAAGGTCTATGAATACATGACTTACCCCCTGGAACAACTGGTGGGGATGGAGCTTGCGGGCAAGCTGCCCAAAGAGCCCAAAGCGCGGCATCAGGAGATTTTGAAGGTGCTAACCAGCGCCCAGGCACGCACAAATCAGGAAATGATCGGTGTGCTCAGCCAAAAAGAGCAGCTCAAGCGCGAACGTTTGGCAGCGGTCTTTGCAGCGCTTATCCTCTTCGTTTTTGGTTTCAGTATTTGGCGGGTATTCAAGATCCTCAGTCCAGAGCTCAAGGTGCCCAAACGGATGTCGGGCAGTGCCAAAACCTGGACTCTCTTTCTTTTAGCACCAGCGGTGATCAGCATTTTCATGTGGAAATACGTGCCACTCATCAGCGGCAGCGTGATGGCCGTGCAGGATTTTCATCTGGTGGGGCACAGTCCCTTTGTGGGTCTGGCCAATCTGGCAGAATTGCTCTACGATTCTTCCTGGTGGGCCTCGGTGGGGCGCACCTTTTATTATATGGCGCTCAGCCTTGGATTGGGCTTTTTCAGTCCCATCATCCTGGCCATTTTATTGCAAGAAGTTTCCCGTGGGAAGATGCTCTATCGCGTGCTGTTTTATCTGCCAGCGGTGATCAGCGGCGTGATCGTAATCTACTTGTGGAAGCTGCTTTACCATCCCGGAGATAGCGGCGCTTTGAATCAGATTTTAATGGCTTTTGGTCTGCCCAAAAGCATGTGGATCCAGAACGAAAAGCTGGCTATGCTCTGTGTGGTTTTGCCGGCTGTTTGGGCTGGTATGGGTCCGGGAAGTTTGATCTATCTGGCGGCACTAAAGTGCATACCCAATGAGCTTTATGAAGCTGCGGATATCGATGGTGCCGGCTTTGTGGGCAAGATCCGCCACATCGTCTTTCCCAGCCTGAAAGCGCTGATTATCATTCAACTGATTTCAGCCTTCATCGTGGCAGCTCAATCCAGCGATTTTATCCTGATCATGACCTTTGGCGGGCCCAACGAAGCTACACGGGTAGCGGACCTCATGATCTTCGAAAAGGCCTATTTGTATCTGAACTTTGGCCTGGCCACCACCATGGCCTGGATGCTGAGTCTCTTGCTCATGGGCTTCACCGTGATGCAGATCAAGTACATCTCGCGCATGGAGTTCCGTAGCGTGAAGGCGGACGAAAAATGAGCATTATCGGCAGAGTAGGTCGCAAACGCGGCAAATACAGATTTTTGGATGGCCTCATCCATCTGGTCTTGATCCTGGGCGCCATCACCATGGTTTATCCGTTCCTCTTGATGATTTCCTCATCGGTAAAAAGCGGCGTGGATAGCCACAGTATGGACCTGATTCCGGCCTATCTCTATGATGAGGAAGTGCTGTATCAAAAGTATCTGGAGAGCAGGTACAACGAAGAAAGCAGCCGCCTCATGGACAACTATCCCGGCAGCTGGATTTCCTTTCGGGAAGTGCACACTCCAGACCAGTATATCCCTGGGATAGCCAAGAGCTGGGAAGCCTTTATGCATGAACATGAGAGCGCTTATGGGGTCTATCATTACTATCTGGCAGAGCATTATGGCAGAGGAGTTTACCCCCTGGCGCAACGCATCTACCGCAAGCAGGTCCGGGCCGAAAACGATGGTGATCTCTTGGTTTTTAACCGCAAATACAATACCGGTGCCCGCTTCTGGGAAGAGATCATGGTGGAGGAAAAGGAGATCCTGCGCCGGAGCTTTGTCAGCTCCAGTGAAGGCTATCTGGGACGTTTCCGCAAGTTCAAAGAGGAAAGTCCGCCCTGGATGCGCTATTACATCAATCCCGAAGGCGCCTTTGTGAATGCGGAATTGGTGCCGGCCTTTTCCGGCAAGCTGGATTCGCTGAATACCGCCTGGGGCACGCACTATCAGAGCTGGGAGGATATTCGCCTGCCTGTGAGCTATCCAGGTGCCGGCAATCCCCTGAGTGAATACTGGCTGCACTACGCTCAGGAAGTGCTGAATGTACACCATCTGCAGATCAGCAGCGATGCCATAACGGATTTCAGAGCTATGCTGCAGCAAAAGTACGACGGGATCGGGATGCTGAATCAGGCCTGGCAGAGCGATTTTGAGAGTTTCGCGGAGCTCTCGGTTCCAGAGGAGTTTTCCGGAGCCATCATTGAGGATATCAGCTTCTTCCTGCAGAATCATGCCCGGCCACAGCAGCTCAGGATTGTGAATATCGCCCAGGATTTCAGGGATTATTGCTCTGACCAATATGCTGATATCCAAAGCCTGAATCGGGATTGGGGCACCGCTTACAGCAGCTTTAGCGAGATCAATTATCCTGCTGCCCAATTGGATTATCACTACTTTAGCCAGCGCAAATCTGCCATCAGGAAGGAGTTTCTGGGGCGCAATTATGCCATGGCTCTGGATCAAATGCTCTCCGATGCCCGCTCCCTGCGCAATACAGCTATCTATGTGCTGCTCAGCATCCTGCTGTCCCTCATAGTTAATCCCCTGGCAGCGTATGCTCTCAGTCGGTTCAAGCCTTCATATTCTTATCAGATTATCATGCTCTTTATGCTCACCATGGCCTTTCCGGCGATGGTGATGGGCATCCCGAACTTCCTGATGCTCAAGCGCCTGAATCTGCTCAATACCTTCTGGGCCCTGGTTTTGCCCGCTGCGGCTGATGGCTATTTCATCTTCTTGCTGAAAGGCTTCTTCGATAGCCTGCCGCGGGAGCTGTATGAAAGCGCGCGTCTGGATGGGGCAGGGGAGTTCAGGCTCTTCTGGCAATTCACCCTCTACCTCAGCAAACCCATCCTGGCCGTGATTGCCCTGGGTGCCTTCAACGCCGCCTATCGCAATTTCCTCTTTGCCTTTTTGGTCTGCCAGGATCAATCCATGTGGACCCTGATGGTGCACATTTATGAGCTCATGCAGCGCGCCAGCAGCTCCGTGGGCTATGCGGCTTTGGTGATCGCGGCCATTCCCACTTTGCTGGTCTTTATCTTCTTCCAAAACATTATAATCAAAGGGATTGTAGTCCCGATGGAGAAATAGATGCAAAACGAAAAGATCCATTTGGAGCGCATTAAACGCTTCATTCAACGTCAAAAAGATGCACTTTATACGAAGCTTCAGCCGCTCAGCGTAGATTATATTCACGATCCGAAGCCCATACCCTGGCAGGCTGTACAGGGTGCCAAGTGGCAAAAGATAGAATGCGGCGAAGTCTGGAGCGCAGTCTGGGGTTCAGCCTGGTTCAGGGTCTCCGGCCAGCTCAGCAAGGAGCATCCCGCCTCTATGCAGGGGCTGTGGTTCGATTCTGAGGGAGAAGCCTGTGTGATGGATGGCGGCAAGCCCTGGATGGGGCTCACGCCCAAGGTGGATTGGTATCACAATGCCAGCAAACACTATGTCCCACTGGCAGATATCGCCGATTCCGAGGGCTATTTTGAACTCTTTATAGAAGCTGCGGCCAATGATCTCTTCGGAGCGGGTAAGGAAGAGTACCGCCTGGCCGTGTGCTCGCTCAGCCTCTTTGATGAAGAGAACTATCAGTTTACCCTGGATCTGGAGTTGCTGAACGACCTGGCGCTGGCCTTGCCCCAGGGCTCTGTGCGCCGCGCTAAAATCATCTACGGACTGAATGAAATCTGCAATCTCTGGGGCAGTGATGCCTCTGCAGCACGCAAAATAGCCAAAGAACTTCTGGCCAAACCTGCTCATGCCAGTGCACTCAAGGCCTATAGCGTGGGCCATGCGCATCTGGATTTGGCCTGGCTGTGGCCCATCCGGGAAAGCAAACGCAAAGGGGGCAGGACTTTTGCCAATGCTCTGCGCCTCTTGGAACGCTATCCAGACTACATCTTCGGTGCCTCGCAGGCCCAGCTTTATCTGTGGATCAAAGAAGACTATCCCACTCTCTATGAAGAAGTGCAAGCCGCTGTAAAAGAGGGACGTTGGGAGATCCAAGGCGCTTCCTGGGTGGAGTTTGACACCAATCTCACTTGCGGAGAATCCATCATCCGCCAATTCAGCTATGGCCGCAGATTCTTTGATGAAGAGTTTGGCATCATCCCGAATTGCCTGTGGCTGCCGGATTGCTTTGGCTTTTCAGGCAATCTACCGCAACTCATGAAAGGCTGCAAGGTAGATTACTTCATCACACAGAAGCTCTCCTGGAACGAGAGCAATGTCTTTGACAAGCATCTCTTTATCTGGCAAGGCATCGATGGCTCCGAGGTGCGCGCACATCAATTGCCCACCAATGATTACAACTTTTCAAATAACCCTTCGGCATTCCTTGCTACAGAAGGGAGATTCGCCCAAGCTGAACTGGCAGAGAGCTTTCTGAACCTGTATGGTATAGGAGATGGGGGAGGTGGACCCACACGCAATCACATCGAATACGGCCTCAGGCAAAAGAACCTCGAAGGTAGCCCGCACTTCGCCTTCAGCAAAGCAGCAGACTTCTTTGAGGAATACGGACAGATCCCGGAAGACAAGCTGCCCAAATGCTATACGGAGCTGTATTTGGAGTTCCACCGCGGTACCTACACCACCCAAGCCAAGATGAAGAAGGACAACCTACAAAGTGAACGGCTTCTGCATGCGGCAGAGTGGATTGCGGTGCTGAGAGCGCTGGCAGGTGGCAAACTGGAATATCCTGCAGTGCTGCATCCCATCTGGCAAGATACCCTGCTGCTGCAATTCCACGATATCCTGCCAGGCAGCTCCATCACCCCGGTCTATAGCGATGCCCGTGAACTGAGTAGCAAGAACCATATTGCGCTGAAGTCCTTTATTCAGGAAAGCCTGATCCCTGAGCCTGGTGATCTGGCCTACAGCATCTTCAATCCAGCTCCCACCGCAGTGCAGAACTGGCTCAGCTTCCCCATCGCCTGCAAAGATTATGCAGCAATTTTGGATCATGGTGAGATATCCCATGTGATTCAGGAAGAGCAGGAACTGAAGGTCTTAGTAGGTCTGGAGCCCTACAGCAAGGGCAGCTTCAGCTTTTATCCACAGCTTGCGCCCATGCTTTTAGACAAAGAAGAGATAATCCCCGAACAGGACGCTTATCTCTTGGAAGGAAGTAATCTTAAGGTGAAAGTTAGCCAAAATGGAAGCGTCCTTAGCATCAGAAGTGGCGGCATTGAGTTCTTGGCAGAGGCGTCTAATCTCATCCAACTTTGGGAGGATGAACCCAACAATTGGGGTGCCTGGGATATCAACCATTATTACCGTGAAACCACGCCTCAGGAAGCAAGCGAGGCCAAGGTGATAGAGGCTTTCATCCTGGGCGATTACTCCCGCATCGTGCACCAACTGAAGATCGGCAAATCCACTATCAAACAGACCATCGAACTGCTGCCCGTAGCCAAGCATCTCACTATCCATCACGAGGTGGATTGGCAGGAGCATCACAAGATGCTGCGTGTGGCCTTTAGCAGCAATGTCTTTTCGCAAAAGGTGGATTGCGGCATTCAGATGGGTAAAATCTCCCGCAGTGCCAGGCCGCAAAATGCCTGGGAAGCTGCGCGCTTCGATTTCCCTGCCCAAGGCTTTGTGGCACAGAGTGAAGCTGGACGCACAACTGCCATTCTGGCCGCCAGTAAATATGGCTATTCGGCCCATGAAAATCGGCTGGAGCTGGCTCTCTTACGCAGCCCTGCCGATGTGGACCCTCAGGCCGATATCGGCCAGCAAAGCTATTCCTATGGCTTCTTCTGCGACACCTGCGATATCAGCGAAGCCTACCTGGCAGAAGTCTCGCAAAGCCTGGAAGCAGAGCTTATCCTCACTGATGGTGAGTCCCCTCTGGAGCCTCTGGAACTGCACTTTGAGCATGATACCCTGGTTCTGAATACCATCAAACCCGCAGAGCAGGGCAATGCCATCATCCTTAGGCTTTATGAGCCCTTGGGCCGCCACTGCGTAGAGTCTATTTTCACCGAGTTGCCCGTCCAGAAAATCTACAAATGCAATATGCTGGAAGAGCCTCAAGAAGAGCTCTTTATGGATGAAGATTTCCCCGTACATCCCTTTGAAATCATAACCCTAAGATTGGAGCTAAAAAGATGATACCATATCCTCGTGAAACCATTCTGAGAGAACAGCAGATCTCGCTGCCGCAGAGCTTTGAGATCATACTGCCCAAAAGCTTTGCCGATCTGGAGCTTGTGCTTTCCCGCTTTTTGGCCTTTTATGAACAGCAGAAGGCAGCCAGGCCAGAGCTTTTTACCGCGGAGCCTATGAGGCTGCGCCTGCTGCAGATGCCCCGTGTCGCTGCTAGCCACAAGGACATGCACCTCATCAGCCTCGAGCCCCCGGAGATCACTCTTTCCGCCAAAAGCAGGGATGGCTTCCGCTACGCCCTGGCCACCCTGAAACAGCTGATCCATCTGGCTATTAGTGAACAGGACGGCAAGCTAAACTGCGGCCGCATCATAGATTACCCTGCCCATGACTACCGCGGTCTGCATCTGGATGAAAGCCGGCATTTCTTCGGCGTTACCACCGTGAAAAGCTATCTGGATTACATGGCGGATCTGAAGCTGAACTATCTGCACTGGCATTTGAGCGACGATCAGGGCTGGCGTCTGGAGAGCAAACGCTTTCCCCTACTGGCCGAAATTGCCGCCTGGCGCACGGAAGAGGATGGCAGCAGCTATGGTGGCTTTTATACTCAGAAAGAAGTGCGGGAGGTGATAGCTTATGCCGCAGAATTGGGCATCACCATCGTGCCGGAGCTCGATTTTCCTGGTCACAGTTTGGCCTTATTGACCGCCTATCCGAGCCTGGGCTGTGAGCCGCATAAATACCGCTCTGCCAATAGTTGGGGCGTCTTCGAATACATCCTCTGCGTAGGCAAAGATGCCACGCTGGCCTTCCTCAAAGAGCTGCTCAAAGAATACTGCGAGCTCTTTCCGGGTCCATATTTCCACATCGGTGGGGATGAAGTGCCCAAAACTGTCTGGCAAAGATGTCCGGACTGCCAGGCCCGCCTCAAAGACTTGGGACTGAAGGATTATGAAGAGCTGCAAGGCTGGTTTACAAATCAGCTTGCCGAGATCTTGCGGGAATTTGGCAAAGAGGCCATCGCCTGG
>JAJBAY010000092.1 GCA_020532515.1 Candidatus Cloacimonadota bacterium
ATATGCTTAATCCGTTCTCTTACAGTCGTTTATGAATATGTAGTTTTCATAATACTTGTCTTTTAATGCCGAGAAATAGGCCGAAAATACCTGTTTTTGCCCTGGGGGTGGTAAAGTCGGGTTAACGGGATACTCAGTATAGAATTCTGCTGGATTCCAAATATCCCAGCCCAGCTTTTGACATATTCTGCCTACCAAGGAAAAGCGTATATGCTGTTCATCCGTGAACAAGCCATCCATCAGCATTTTGCGGATTTCTTCAACGGTATTTTTCACCAGTCCCTCACTATCAAATCATTTTTTTTCAACTATTTATCATTCCATTTAATTGTCAACCTCAGATATCACTTACCAAAGCAAAAGAGCTGCCGAAGTAACCCTGATATAGCTCATGAACGCAAGTTTATTTCATCATGATTATTTTCTTGGTGGAGTCGTATTTGCCGGCATTCTTCTTGCTTGTCAGCTTATTTATCCTGATGAGACTGCCCTAACGTGAGACATGAGCATCTATTTCTTATGGATGGACAGCCCCTGGACACTTCCGCCTTCGACTTGCTTTTAACAAGTCTTCGACTCGAGATGACTCGAAACCCTGAGTCAACTCGAGTCGAAAGCGAATCCAAACCAAGATCAAGGGAAAGGGGTGGATTGGACAGCACCCGTAGCGCAGGACGCTGTTCCTGCGGAAGAAAGCTGGTATAAATGCCGGTTTGTTTGAAAGGAATGGAAGAAGCTGGGAGGTTTCGCAGAAACGGCGTTCTGCGCTACGATGATAATTGCATCCAGATGATATGGCTAATGTGCTCCTCTGCTGTGAAAGGTCTCAAAATGAGGGATGCCCAAATCTGCTTTTTACTTGACACATATTCAGCTAAGATTAGTCTGTTCTCATGAAAAAAATTGCGTTAATGCTCCTGGTGCTAATCACACTGACTTCCTGTGAGATCTTTGATCTACGGGATTCACAGCCGCCCACGGTGGAGGCTGAGTGGAACGATTTTGCCACAAATCTGGAGCTTGCCTTGCAAAATCTGGAATATGCCTATGAGGATTCTCGCAATACCATCAATTATACCCGCATATTTTCCCCGGATTTCATCTTTTATTTTGCCCCGCAGGATATCACCGACTTCAGCACGGATGCCCAGTGGACCAGCGTTCAGGAGCAAGATATGCTGCTCAATCTGCATACTCGCTATCGCAACATAAAGGTGAGCCTGGGGCCCTTCACCACCGCGGATGAGATCTCTGCCAATGAGGCTAAGATTTACCGTTCTTATATGCTAACTGCAGAAGCGGTGGCTGCTGAGGAAGCAGACATTGTGGAAGGGGATCTGAAGGGGAATCTGGAATTGCATTACCGCAGGCTAAACGGATATTGGTATATTTATCACTGGTACGATTACCGTTCTGGCGAAGGACACAGTTGGGGGAAGCTCAAGTATGAAAATAGCTAAATACTTGCCCCTGATTCTGATGCTGATCATTTTCGGCTGTCAAAACCCCTTTCGGCCGAAGCTGACGGATTCCTCTACATCGGTGATCCTGAGCCGTAGCCCGGAAGAGCTACTCCGCAATCTGGAAAAGTCCTATCGGGAGAAGAACATCAATATCTTCCGCCAATTGCTGCACAAAGATTACCGCTTTGAACTGCTTTCCAGTGAGTATTCGCAGATCGGCATCGATATGAATGGAGACGGCATTCGCGATTCCTGGTGGGGTTACGATCACGAGATCGAGATCACGCGCAATATGTTTGAACGCGGCTCCAGCGACGGCAATTTCCCGGTGGCAGATAATATCGAGCTGCGGCTGCAGATACCTCCCCAGGAAGTTTGGTACACCGATCCTGCCGAGGGACGGGAAACCTGGATTGTGATTCCCTGCTATTTTGATCTGATCCTCAGTTACACATCCTCAAACACCATCTATATGGCCAATGGGATCGCCAGATTCTACCTGGTTCAAGAGGCTGGCAATTGGCAGATTATCATCTGGAGTGATGAATCGAATCTATGACGGGTCGCATTATGGCTATAGATTATGGCACAAAGCGGGTGGGAATAGCCTTCAGCGATCCCTTGGGCATGTTTGCCACCCCGCATTCGGTCTTGGAAAATGCCGGTTTTGAAGCCCTGCTCGCTAAAATCAAAGAACTGATCAAAGCGCAAGCCGTGAGCCTGGTCTTGGTAGGGATGCCCTATGCCATCGATGGCAGTTTTACACCCAAAACGAAGGAAACAGAGGACTTTATGAAGAGCCTGCAAGAAGCGCTCCAGACCAAGGTGATCGCACATGATGAGCGTTACAGCTCTTCCGAGGCCGAGGCTGAGCTCAAAAAGATGGGCAAAACCTGGCAAGAAGCCCGCAAAATGGTGGATGCGATGGCCGCTGCCATGATCTTAAAAAGTTATTTGGAAAATGTATAAGATGCCAAGTAAATGGAATTACCTGTACACCATAGTGATCGCATTGGCGGTGATCTTTACTGCTTTTACCGCCCACGGTCTATTTCGGAGGCAGACCTTCAGAGAGAGGGTGGTAAACGTCCAAAGGGGTGATAACGCTGCCACTATCGGCATTCGTCTGCAAAAAGCAGGTATCGTAAAAAGCGCCCGGAGCTTTCGCCTTTTGGCCAAGCTGAGGCGTGCAGACCGGCATCTCAAGCCCGGCACCTATATCTTTGGGGGATATACCAATCTCTGGGATACGGTCTCCCGCTTGCAGAATGGATTATCAGAACACATCCGGCTCACATTTCCCGAGGGCCTGTCTATGTACCGCAGTCTGAATATCATCGCAGCCAGTGGTTTGGCGGATTTTGACAGCCTCTCTGCTGCGGCTACGGATACCTCGCTGGTGCGCAGGCTTACAGGGATGCCCCTCAAAAGCCTGGAGGGCTTCCTTTATCCTGAAACCTATATCTTTCCAGTACCTTGCCCCAGCGACAGTATATTGGCGATCATGTGCAATGAATTCTTTCGTAAATTGAGTTATAGCGGGGTAAACATCACTGAGATCCCCGACTTTTATAATAAACTGATCCTGGCCTCGATCGTGGAAAAAGAAGCGGGAAACGATGCTGAGCGAGGCATCATAGCCGGTGTCTTTGCTCGTCGTCTGCGCATTGGTATGGCTCTGCAGAGCTGCCCAACGGTGGATTATATTCTGGAACGAAGAGGTATAAAACGCGAAGTTTTGACTATTGCAGATACCAGGATCCCTTCCCCTTATAACACCTATCAACATCCGGGCTTGCCGCCCACTCCGATCTCAAATCCCAGAGTGGAATCGATTCAAGCAGCGATAGATCCCCAGGACAAGGGATATCTGTATTTCTTTGCCGACCGTCGGGGAAATAACGTCTTCAGCGGTAGCTATGAGGAGCATCAACGTTTGCAGAGGCAAATGAAATCGTGAGGCTTTTTGCTTGACAGAGAAAGGTATCTGCCGAGGCTTGTAAAATGTTAGCAATGAAGCTTCATCATATATTGTCCAAACTAAATAAACAATACGCTTGGCGTATGGAGGAAACATGAAGAAAGTCCTTTTGGTCCTGTTGCTCGTGAGCCTGGCTCTGATTATCTTTGGCTGCGGCTCAAACAAAAAAGCAGTTAAAGCAGATGGAAATCAGGTATATCGCCCCGAATGGTGGGGTGAGCAGAAAGAAGCGGATTATGTCTGCACCTACGGCCAGAGTGCAAACGTGAGTGAAAACGCTTCCATCACCGCTGCACGGAGCATTGCCATGTCCGATGCCGCACAGTTTGTGCAGACAAACGTGGAAAGCATGATGAAGTACTATCTGGAAGAAGCCGGAGTGGTGGATCCACAATTGCTTAGCCTTGTTTCCAATGTGGTCAGAACCTCTGCCAAAGCCCAGTTTTCCGGAGCTATCGTCGGCAAGCTTGAGACCCGTAGAGTGAATGAAGGCAATGGCCCCAGATTCAAAACCTGGACCCAGATGTTGATTCCCAGAGAGCAGATAAATGAAACGGTTTGGTCCAATATCCGCAACGAAGAAGCGCTGTACAATCAGTTCAAAGCTTCACAGGCCTTCCAGGAGCTGGAAGAACAGATGAAGAAATACAAATAAAATGTTTAACTAAGGCGTAGATTGGCAATCTGTCTAAACGCAGATTGTCAGTCTGGCGCGCACAATCCCTCGTCAAAGCACATCAAAACTCAAGCTCCTGATAGGAGTAAGCCCTGTTTTTGCCATCCTGTTTTGCTCTGTAAAGAGCTTTGTCAGCTTCGGTGACGATGGTATCCCGCTGGGGGTCTTCTATTTGATATGACAGCCCAAGGCTCATGGTAAAGTTGATCTCATTTCCGCAGCAATCTATGCGCATTTCAGACACAGCTTTGCGGATACGCTCAATCACCACCATGGCTCCTTCGAGGGTAGTCTCGGGCAGGATAAAAAGAAATTCTTCGCCGCCCCACCGTCCCACAGTATCCGAGGCACGGATCTGCTTGCGCAGCACTTGGGACAATTCGATCAATGCTTTATCACCACAGTCGTGACCGTAGGTATCGTTGACATGCTTAAAATCATCGATATCGCCTATTGCCACACTCAAACCTCGCTTGCTACGGAAGCTGCGCTTGATTTCTCTTTCGATCACTTCTTCCAACACTCTGCGATTGTACAGGTTAGTCAGGGGGTCTTTGCGAGCCATTATCCGCAATTGTTCCAATGCTTCCTGCAAGTCTATATTTGCCAGGGTGAGCTGGGAATTGGTCTCTTCCAGGTTTTGCTCAGCCTTTTTCTGGGGATCAATATTGACGAACAGGCCCAGGGTGCAGCTTACTTCACCATCTTTGTCAAAGAGAGCCGTCACATGAAGGTCTGCCCAAAACACTTGCCCATCTTTTCTGAGGTATCTACGGGTAGTGCGGATGGAGGGAATTTTGCGATTGACAAGGCGGCTAAAATTCATTTGGCTGTGTATTCTATCTTCTATGGGCGTGACATCGGTTACACTGATTTCCATAGCCTCTGCTGCTGTGTAGCCCAAATACTCGCTCCAGGCAGGATTCACATTGATATAATTACCCTCGGGATCGGTGATGCTGATCGCTACAATCGTAGAATTAAAGATCTGACCATAGATGGTCGTTAAGTCAGCGTCTTTCATAATAGCCTCCTCATGTTTTAGCCAAGCTATGGAAATGGGATCCCAAAGGGGGTAATGCGCCCTTAGGATCCCATACTCTATTTTGATAGGAGTGCTTGTTTCTTGTTATGCTTCATTTTCCGGAGTAAAGGTTCTTTGAGCCAGTTCGCGGTCTATCATCATGATGCCATGGCCATGATCTCCCACCATTTTGAGCATATTCACGATGCGATCTACAGAGGCTTCTTCTTCCACCTGTTCATCGATAAACCACTGTAAAAAGCTCTTGGTAGCGTGATCTTTTTCCTTGATAGCCAGGTCCATCAGTTCATTGATGGACTTTGAGATGAATTTCTCATGATCCAAAGCTTCCTGGAAGGCCTTGAGCGGACTCTTAAAATCCACTGCGGGGGCTGCAATAGCCGTGAGCTTGACCTTGGCTCCACGTTCGATAAGGTAATTGAAGAATTTCATGGCGTGGAAATGCTCTTCCTGGGCCTGAGCGTCCATCCAAGACGCCATACCGTCTAAGTTTTGATCTGCAAGCCATGCCTGCATAGAGATATACAGGTATTCGGAAAAGAGCTCCTTATTGATTTGCTCGTTTATCGCTGATATCATTTTTGTACTGATCATTGTTCCTCCTAATTAGGATTTCATTCCTTAATTAATGTTTATTTTATTTACTCAGATGAGTCATCCGGGTATTCAAGCCTCGGATTACAAGGCTATAAGAATAGTATATCCAAAAGCGACCATAAATCAAATGAAATATTTAATAGCTGTGAGCGCATGCTCTTTGATGCCTCATTTTTGGCATTCCGGGCAAAAGAAGCTGGAGCGGCCTGCCAGTTTGAGGTTTTGCAGCTTATGTCCCACAGGGCATTCCCGCTTTTGATAGACGCGCAGGAAGTGTTGAAATTCCCCAGTTTTGTCATCGATCTGGCGATAGTCTGAGACGCTGGTGCCTCCTACTGCCAAGGCTTCCAGGAGCAGCTCTTTGGTATATTTCACGATCTCGCGAAGCTCTTTTGCGGAAAGACTGGAGCCGGGTCTATCGGGGCGGATCTTACTGCGGAAGAGCAGCTCGCAGACGTAGATATTACCCAGTCCGGCTACAAGACCTTGATCCAGGAGCAGATTCTTGACCGGTGCTTTGCGGCCCTTGAAGGCCTGCTGCAGATAGGACAGGTTAAAGTCCTGCGAAAGCGGTTCTGGACCCAAAGCAGGCAGATATTTGGCCAGATTGCAGCTATCCAGCAGGGTGATCTTGCCAAAGGTGCGGATATCGATGAAGCGCAGGGCATCATCGCTCGCGAGCAGGAGACGCGCACGTTCATGCTTGTGCGGCTCATCCGGCTGGGGCTCGTAAACCAGCTTTCCGGTCATCCGCAGATGGATGATGATGCAGGCAGAGCTATCCAGATGCAGGATCATATACTTTCCCCGGCGCTCAGCTTTGATGAGCCTGGCGGGAAAGGGATCGCGGTCCAGCAAGGGATCGATGATCACCGTACCGGGATAATAGCACTCCAGACCCGTGATGCTTTTACCGCCCAGCACTTGGACCACGCCATCCAAGACGGTTTGTACTTCAGGAAGTTCCGGCATTAGCTGAGTTCTGGATTGTCGAGATATTTGTGAATCTTGTAAGCAGCCAGTGCGCCATCTCCCACGGCTGTGGCTACCTGTCTGAGAACTTTGGCTTCCACGTCGCCAGCGGCAAATACTCCATCCTGAGAAGTGCTATGATCCCGATCTGTAACTATGTAGCCATCATCCAGATCCAATTGGCCTTCAAAGAGCTTGGTATTTGGAATCGCGCCGATAAAGACAAAAGCACCATCCACCACCAGTTCGCTGCTTTCTCCGGTTTTATTGTTTTTGAGCAGCACCTTGCGGGGCTCCTTCTCAAAATCAAACTCGGTAACCACAGTGTTTGTGATCAGCTCAATTTTGGGATTTGCCTTTACTTTGTCTATCAAGATCTGGTCTGCCTGGAATTTATCCAGCATGTGAATGATGTGGATTTTGGCAGCGTATTTGGCGATGAACAGGGATTCTTCAAAGGCGCTATTGCCGCCCCCTATTACTGCCACGGTTTTATCCGGATAAAAAGGCCCATCGCAGGTGGCACAATAGGATACACCCTTACCAGAATACTCCTGCTCGCCGGGAACGCCCAGCCTGCGTGGAGAACTTCCGGTGGCGATCAGAATTGTGCGGGCTTTCCAGGTATTTTCCGCAGTTACAAGCTCTTTGATCTTGGGGGCGAGATCCACCTTGAGCACGTCTTCATACTCGATTTCGAGGCCAAATAGTTTCGCTTGATTTTCCATGTCCTTGGCCAGTTTTGCGCCTAATACGGGCTCGGGAAAGCCGGGGTAATTTTCCACCCATTCTGTGGTGGTAAGCTGTCCCCCCGTCATGGGAGCCTTCTCAATCATCAAAGTCCTCAGCTTATAACGTGCAGCATATAGGCCGCAAGTGAGCCCTGCCGGACCTCCGCCAATGATGATAAGATCATAAACTATTGAACTATCGGCATCTGAGCCAAGATTCACGGAAAAATTAAGCATGTTTGATGGCCTCTTCTATCTTCTTCATCACCATCGCTTCCGGAGCGGCGCCTTCCAGGTACCATTTTTCATTGATCACGGTACGCGGCACACCCTGTACGGAGTATTTCTGGGTGAGGTGTGGGAATCCTGAAATCTCCACCATGTCAGCGGTGATTTTATCACTATAATAAGCCATTTGATGCGCCAACATCACGGCTTTGGGGCAATATGGGCAAGTGGGCATCACAAAGACCTGCATGTGAATAGGCTTGGTGAGGCTATCCATGAATTTCATGCCTTCTTTGGTCAGTTTGTGTTTTCCGGTGGAGACCAGCAAGATGGCAGCCAGGAGGGACGAGAATTCGTAGCCTGCGGGGATGCCATAAAAGCGGATGCCATGATCCTTTTCACCCATGATCGCGATCGCCGGGATCTTATCAATGCCATATTGCTTCACGGCCTTGCTGTCTTTCTCGAATTTATGAACTTCCAGCTTCAGCAGCTTATTTGTGCTGAGAAGCTCTTCCAAAAGTTGATGGGTTTCCTTGCAATAGCTGCACTCCATTTCTTGAGTGAAGAGCACCAAGCGCACTTCTTTAACCATGTTTTGCAGAGCCTTTTCTGTGTCTTTCAAGACATTTTCATCGAGAATAGCCATATTCTCCTCCTAACCCGACTTTACCACCCCCAGGGCAAAAACAGGTATTTTCGGCCTATTTCTCGGCATTAAAAGACAAGTATTATGAAAACTACATATTCATAAACGACTGTAAGAGAACGGATTAAGCATATA
>JAJBAY010000093.1 GCA_020532515.1 Candidatus Cloacimonadota bacterium
TATAGATATCTCCACTGGAAATATCTTCGAGGCCGGCGATGAGGCGCAAGACTGTGGTTTTCCCACAGCCCGAGGGTCCTACCAGGACCATAAATTCCTTGTCTTCGGCTACAAAATTCACGCCTTTTACGGCATGAAAGCCGTTGTCATAATACTTGTTCAGGTCTTTTACTACTATCTTTGCCATGGCAAACTCCTTTGAGAAATAAGAATTCTAAATCTATGATAAATGTCAAGCAGGAAATTTCTTAGATCCGGACAAACACGGTATTTCGTCCAGCCTCCTTGGCTTTGTAAAGCGCGACATCTGCCATATTGATGTAATAGTTCAAGTCTTTGAGCTTGACGTTGCCCGGGAAGTTTTCACAATATGCGCCGATGCTTACGGTGATTTGGATCTGCTTTTGCTCGTGTTCGAAGACACGTTGTTCGACCTTTCTGCGGAAGCTTTCCATCATCTCTTCACAATGCAGAGGATCCGTATTAAAAAGCACAACTAAAAACTCATCTCCCCCATAGCGAACTATCACGTCACTCTGACGGAATGATTTGGAGAGCATTTCCCCCAGACTTTTCAAGATGTAATCTCCCGCAACATGACCATATTCATCGTTTACGGTTTTGAAAACGTCGATATCGATGATGGAAAAACAAACCGGGTCATTGTGCCTGGCAGCCAAAGCCAGGATTGGCATGAGATTGTTATCCATAAAGCGCCGGTTGCGCTGTCCGCTGAGCTGATCAGTGAGAGAAAGCTCTCCCACTTCACGGTACAGCTCTTCAATCTTCTGGAAATTCATCTGCAGGTTTTCCACATAGCTGTTGTTGCGCAGGCTGGTCTGATTTGAGAGCCGCATGAACTTAGCTTCCACATAGCGCATGCTGAGCTTATAATCCTTGGGCTCGCTATGCGCTCTTAGATAGGCTGAGATCTCAATCAAACGCTGCCAACACTTGTGCAGGAAGTAGTTCGAGGCCTTGAAGCTTCGGATGGAATCGTGAAACTGCTCCTGAAATCCGCTAAGATAATTACCCGCAAAAAAGTGTAAAGAGTGTAGCTGTCTGGAATTCAAAATCGTCTCGTGAAACTTGATCAGGTCCTGATAGTAAAGCATCTTCTGGGTTGGGGGCACCTGCTTGTCATCCAAAAGGAAGAGCTCATATCCCACCTTTGCGGTATTCAGACATTCCTCTGCGCAGATTTTACAATAAAGATTGCTAAGCAGAACCTTGTAATATTTACTAGCTTTAAACCAAGGCAAGCTAAACATCCAGTTTGTCATCAAAAACAGAGTGGCTTCAGGCCTTCCTTCGTCCCACACCCGGGTGACCAAATCAAGCAGCAGCCTGATCTTGGATTCAATATCGCCGCGAGCACTAAAAATGTTGGTTTTGCTAAGCTGGAACATCACGTAGAAGAAAAGCTGATCTGGATTTACTTGAGCCGACAATTCATCTGCCAAACGCATGGCAGCATCGCCATCACCGATTTCAGAATACAGATACAGCAGTTGCAGGCGATCAAAGAGCTTGGTATAGCCTGCATCCTTTTCGAAATATGGCTTTAAGAGTTCCACGGTCTGATTATAAAAACTGGAATGCTCCAAAATCGGGAGGTGGTTAATAATGCGTAGGAACTGATAGAGGTCGTTATAGCGCTGTATCTTCCGAGAGCTTATATACGTAAAAGCCGTGTCGAAAAACACCGCCACTGCAGCCAAGAAATCCTCGCTCAATTTCTCATCGTCGAGCCGGGGAGACACTTCCCGGATCAGCTTCTCGATCAAATGCTCTCTATTTTGAGCGTCAGATTCAAAGATACCTCTGGCCAAACTGCTGATTTCGCTGATATATTCGGGCTTCAGCCCGCTCATGCTTTCTATATCAAGAGGCATTACTTGCTCTCCTTTGCCGGCACAAAGCGGAACACTTTTTCATGCGGCTTGATCAGTCCAAACTGCTCGCGGGCAGCTTTTTCAGCAGCATCAGGATCTGTCTTCAGGCGTAGATTTTCCTTGGCCAGAGAGTCGTTTACGGCATTAAGATGCAGGGCCTCAGCCTCAAGAGCTTCTACTTTTTTGCGCAGAAGGAAGGTATTACGGGCGCTGTTTCTGCCCAGCACTGAAATCCATAAAAACAAAAACAAAATACACAAAAGATAGATGTACCAGATTATCTTGGGAGTCTCTTTCCCCTTTGCTTTCATTTCAAAAACCTCCTGGCAACAAAAGACTTGTGAATATCTATAGCCTGAGTGGGGCAAAGCTCGTGACAGCACATACACTTGATGCAGGTGTCTCTGTCCACCCGCGGATAGCCATTTGGCTGCCAGGCAATGGCTTTGACTGGACAGCTTTTCACACAAACCCCGCAACGCACACAGCGCTCACTCACCTCAGGGTAGTAATAATAGACTTGTCTGAAGGCATAGCGCAGAATTTTGGGCATATATTTCAAACCTTCTTTGCGCATTTTGACCACTCTGATATCGACATCGGCAAGTCTGTGATTGATAAAGCTATGTGGTACATGAATCCTGGAAGGCAGAATTCCCTCTCTATGCAAAGCGCCCCAAAGATAGGGCACATCGGTGATCTTGAGGCCCATCATCTGGGCTGCGATGGTATCCAGAGCAGGGATGTTGTCCGAGCCCATTAAAAGTCCAAAATGCTTGGGATTGCCCGCTGAAGGGCCGATGCCATCCATGCCCACGATGCCATCAATGATGCTATAGGTGATCTTGCTGCGACACAGACCGTAAAGCGCCAAAAGTAGCTCGGCAAAACTCTGCGTATCCGGATTGGTTCTGTGATATTCGCTTTTGATCATACCGGGAATGAGACCGTAGAGATTTTTCAAGGCTCCCGTAAAAGCCATCAAGGAATGTGTCTTGTATTTGGCGACGTTGATTACAATGCCGCATTGGAATAGCGCTTCTGAGATCTTGATAGGAATCCCGTCATATTTGAGTTCCCGATAGCCCGCAGTGGAAAGATTCACCAGCTTGATGGGATATCGATCTGCCAGATCTTGCCAGCCACAGGTGTCCCAAACCTTTTGCACAGAGACCGTACCACCAGGGCTATCCCCCAGCCAGACTTCTTTTTTACGTTTTAAGAAGTAACGGATAATGGCTTCCAGGACTATGGGATGCGTGGTTACCGCTTGCTCCGGAAGGTAGGCACCCAAGGCGTTGGGCTTGATCAGGACGCGTTTGCTGCGTCCCATCTTGGGGTCTCTGAGCTGGTCAAACCACTGCTTCACCGCATCTTCTATCTGGGGAAGATCGTAGCTATCTATGGCGCGAATCTGAACGAAAGGCTGTTTCATTCGAACTTAAGGAAATCTTTGCGCCTAAAGGAGCTGAGGTACAAGCTGAGGCTGAGATTGATCTGAATGGTCTGAAACTCTGAGGCTACAGAGCTCAGGCCAGAGAGATTGAGGCTGCCATCCCGGAAGAAGTAGCCAAATCCAACGCTGACAAAGTGTTGCGAATTATCCTCCACAGGCAAGGTGAGCGCTACATCGTCCCACCAGATCGAGCTGTCGGCCTGAGCGCTGGTGTTTACAGGAAGCAAAATCCGCCCATCCCATACATTCGATTTATAGAAATAGCCGGCCCGCAGGATTGTATTGCCATCACGACGTTCTCCGCCCAGATGGACACTGTAGCGATCTTTGAAATTGTCATCAATGGCGGAATCCTGACTGTATCTAAAGTCTGAGGAAAAGCGGTAGCGGTCTTTGGTATAGCTCAGTCCGGCACTGGCCTCCAGAGGAAGCACGGTGTCGTACTGGGCATAGTTCAGATTCCAATCCATGTTTGTGGGCAGAGTCAAAGAAACGCCGGCGGCCAGAGCATTTGTATGATAAAGAATGCCAGGCTGGACTCTGAGGGCATATTTGTATTCCCGGATGCGGTCAAAAGTCTTAAAAAACATCACATCATCCAGATAGTGGATTTGGTTGTGTAAGGAGAGCCCCAGATTAAGCTGATCCAAGACTTGGTAATTTGCCATAGCGCTGAATTGGTATAAATAGTATTTGGGATAGCGAGTTACCAGATCTCCCCCTTGATTGATTACGATCGAAAAATCATCCAGCACCAGGGATTTGGGATTGCTGTAGATGATCGCAGTAGCCAGCTTTTGCCCCAAGGGAAAGCTGAAACCAACCTGCCCAAAAGGCATAGGTGAGCTATAGCGGCTCTGAAATCGAAGGCCATAGGCATCGATCGGCGGCTTGATATTTACTTCTGTAAAGACCCGGGCCGAATCAGCCATCATGATCGCAGGATTGAGCAGAGCCCCCTGCGCAGAACCCAGGACGCCGGTGCCGGTATAGCCGCGTCCGGCAGCTTCCACTCCCAAATAATTAAGGGAAAAGGCTTCATACATGGGAAGCATATATTGGGGAGACTGTAGCACAAACAGGGTGTCTGCACTCTGGGCACCGAGTGCCGAAGCAAACACAAGGCAAAAGATAAAAAGGCGTAGTTTCATTTGCGATCCTTTTGTGTTTATCACATATCTATTTTAAAGGTTTGATCTCGCTCTTTACCCACAGAGACCACTTTCACCGGAACTTCCAGCAGGTCTTCGATGGCTTCGAGATAGGTCTGAGCATTCGCCGGCAAAGCCTCTTTGCTGCGTACGCCGGTGATGTCTTCTTCCCAACCCTTGAGGCTGAGATACATGGGTTCTACCTTGCTGATATCCAAAGGATGAGCGGGAGGACTGGTGAGCACCTTGTTTCCCAGCTTGTAGCCCACGCAAATCTTGAGTTCCTCGATGCCGGAAAGCACATCCAGCAGCGTTAAAGCAATGCCGTCCAAAGTATTTAAGCGCGCACTATAGGCTCCCAACACAGCATCAAAATGTCCAATCCTGCGGGGTCTTCCCGTGGTGGAACCAAATTCATTGCCTTGCTTCCTGATTTTATCCGCCAAAGGACCATGAATCTCGGTGGGGAAAGGGCCTTCGCCCACCCGGGTAACATAAGCTTTGTACACTCCCAAAACTTCATCCAAAAGGCGTGAAGAAAATCCACTGCCAATACCAACCGCATCCACGATCGTATTAGACGAAGTAACATAGGGATAGCTCCCCCAAGTCCGGTCCAAAAGTGTGCCCTGAGCGCCTTCAAAGATGATCCTGGCTCCACTTAAGTAGGCATCATGGAGGATATTTTCTATCGGCATACAATACTTTTTTAAAACTTTCCAGGCTTCCTGAAGCTGAGCCATCTCTTCTTTTAAAGTCTCGGCATCAAGGCTTTGTCCATGATAAGCGTAGAGTTCTTTTATACGCTGTTTCAGATAGGCGGGATGCCCCAGATCTCCCAGACGGATACCGGTACGGGCTGTCATATCAGCGTAAGCAGGGCCTATTCCCCGTCCTGTGGTTCCGATCTTGGATGAGGCCAAACGTGATTCATTGACTGCATCCAATTCCTGATGCAAAGGCAGTACCAGACCCACCTTTTCATCTATACAAAGGCGCTTGGTGAAGGTCAGGCCACTGGCTTCCAGATTCCTGATTTCTTTCACCAAACCGAGTGGATCAATTGCCACTCCGCAGCCGATCAAACACTTTGTTCCCGGATACATGATCCCGGAAGGCACCGAATGAAATACGAACTTCTGGCCATCTACCACGATGGTGTGCCCGGCATTACTACCACCTTGAAAGCGTACTACGTAGTCAGCCGTATCTCCAAGATAATCAACTATCTTCGCCTTCGCCTCATCTCCCCACATACAACCCAATATTGCTATTGCAGACATTCTCAACTCCACTTTTCTTTAGGTTTTCACACTATAAAGTTAAAGCTCTTTTGTCAATGTAAATCTTGGGTTGGCATCCTGTCTTCTTTTCTTTGACTACCGCATTCTCTTTAACTTTAGTTTGGGCATCACAAATTGAGGATGGAACACATTGCCATTTATGCCAGTTTCCCTGTCTCTTCCCTATTTGTTGTGGTAGAGATGCCGTGCATATTCCTGCATTTTTTCCACGGTATCTCCACGGCATCTCTACGATATCCAATAGGCAAGCAGCGCAGGACAAATATCATTTGACAAAAAGCCGCTATACTTAGCTGATGTTGATAGTGCTTTAAGCATGATAAAAAGAGGTAAGCCATGATATCGATGGATTCAAAATCAGCTTCCCGCCAGCCAGCGATGCTATTGGAAATCTGCACAGATAGCGCGGATGCAGCCCTGGCGGCAGAAGCGGCAGGCGCAGACAGGATTGAGCTTTGCTGCGCTATCGAAGCAGGAGGACTGACTCCCTCTTATGGCTGCATCAAACGCGTGTTGGAGCTGCTGAAGATTCCGGTGCACATATTGATCCGTCCCCGCAGCGGGAATTTCTGCTATTCTGAGAATGAATTTCTCCAGATCTTGAATGACATTGAAATTATCAAAGCACTTGGTGCTCAAGGTATTGTATCCGGAGTGCTGAATCGTTATGGCAATATTGACAAGCGCAGGACAGATCTTTTGGTGAAGCTTGCTGAGCCCCTCAGCTTCACCTTCCACCGGGCCTTTGATCTGGCAAAAGATCCCTTTCAGGCTTTGGAGGATGTGATTCAATGCGGGGCCAACCGGCTCTTAAGTTCCGGCCAAGAAGTGTGTGCTGGAGAGGGGGCTGAGCTACTACACAAACTTGCCCTCCTGGCGGATAATCGGATCATCATCATGCCCGGAGCCGGTATAAACTCGCAAAGCATCGACAAACTTCTGGCTAACAAACTCTTTACGGAATTTCACATGACGGCCAGGGTGTTTTCCGCTGCCGATGCCAAAATCCCAACAGGATTGTCGGAACGTGATCCCATTGCCCAAGAGGGCTTATGGCACACAGATACTCAGAAAATCAAGAGCGTAAAACAAAGGATGAACACATGAATATCGCAGTGGGAGGATTCTTTCACGAATCCAATACCTTCAACCCTATAGTGACCACAGAGAAAGACTTCTTAGTCTTTGAAAAAGGAGCTATTCACAGCCAGGGCGGCAGCTATCTGCTCGCCAAAGGCATCGTGGACTATTTCAAAGATATTGAAGAGTATCGTCTTGTGCCGCTTAATTTTGCCCGTGCCGTGCCCAATGGTGAGATCGAACTGAATTATTATCTGAAGCTCAAAGCCCGCTTCTTTGAACTTCTGGCTTCGGAAGGCAAAATTGACGCCTTTGTCCTGGCCCTGCATGGATCGATGCGGGTCAAGGAGATCGGTTCAGCAGAGTCCGATCTGCTCAAGAGCATTAGAGAAAAGTATCCCACCACGCCCATTATCTGTGGGCTGGATATGCATGCCACCATCACTAAAACCATGCTGGAGACTGCTCAAGGCCTGACCGGTTTTAAAACCGCGCCCCATCTTGATGCCTGGGAAACCGGTATGCAGGCTGCCCGCATGGCAGATACCATCCTGAGAGAAAAGGCGACACTCCACATGGCAACGGTACATATTCCGGCTTTGATTGCCGGCGAAAAAGCCGAGACGGATGTCTCTCCCATGCGGGAATTGATGGAGCTCACCAGAACTCTGGAAGCTGAGCCGGATGTCTGTGCAGCATCGGTATTTCTGGGTTTTCCCTGGGCTGATAGTGCAGAAAATGGAGTGAACTGCGTGGTGGTGTGCAAGAGCAATCTGGAAAAGGCTGAGGCCTATGCCCGTGAGTTGGCAGATGCCTTTACAGCAAACCTGGATCAGTTCAGCTTTTCAGGTCTGGCTCTGGAGCCCCGCGAGGCCATCATTCAGGCTTTGCAGGATACTTGCCGGCCGGTATTTATCTCTGATTCAGGGGATAATCCCACGGCTGGATCCACCGGAGATAATACAAGCCTGATCCACCTTCTGAACACCTTACCGGAGCTGGCAAAAAGTACCAAACGCATCCTCATGGCAGGCATCTTTGACCCCCAAGCTTGTGAACTCTGTAAAAGCCACCTGGGTGAAGAGATCACCCTGCAAGTGGGTGGGGTATTTGACCAAACCTATTGCAAACCGGAAAGCATCAGCGGACGCCCGCTACGCCTGGTAGAAGGTTTTGGCCCTTTCAGATCAGACCTCATCCTCTTTGCCAGCGAGCATTTTGAGCTGATCATCACTTCCAAACACATCGGCTTCACCGGTGTAGAGATGTTCAAGGCTCTGCATCTCGATTATCTGAATCTGGATATCATCGT
>JAJBAY010000094.1 GCA_020532515.1 Candidatus Cloacimonadota bacterium
GTTCGGGAGTTCTGAGTGCGGGAGTTCTGGGTGCGGGAGTTCTGGGTTCGGGAGTTCTGAGTGCGGGAGTTCTGGGTTCGGGAGTTCTGGGTTCGGGAGTTCTGAGTGCGGGAGTTCTGGGGCTTCCTTTAGGCTTCGAATTGTTTTGAAATCGAAAGCATATCAGGCAAAGCAGTGAGAACCGGGTTATAAACAAAGTGCAGCACAAGATCATCTTGCACTGCACTTAAGCTGAGATAAAGCTATTTAGGGTAGCTTGATGGGTATGTTTATTAAACTATCTTGGGGGAGCTTAGCCTTGTTCCCGCCTGATCTTGGCACCGATACCACGCAGCTTTTCTTCGATCCTATCGTAGCCGCGGTCGATATGGTAAATGCGGGAAACCACTGTGGTTCCTTCCGCCACCATGCCAGCCAAAACCAAGGCAGCACTGGCTCTGAGGTCCGTGGCCATCACCTCGGCCCCGCCGAGCTGATTCACGCCCTTGATGGTTGCCACGTTACGCTCCATTTTGATATCTGCCTGCAAGCGATTGAGCTCTGCTACGTGCATAAAACGATCTGGGAAGACAGTGTCTTCCACCATGCTCACGCCATCGGCCAGGCACATCAGCACTGTGAACTGAGCTTGTAAATCTGTGGGGAAGCCCGGATGTGGCAGGGTCAGGATATTGCAGGATTTTATCTTCTTGGGAGGATTGACCGTGATGTTGGCACCTTTGATTTCCAGTTCACAGCCGGCTTCACGCAGTTTTTCGATGAGGGCGGTAAGGTGCTCTGGTTTGCAGCCGCAGACTCTGACGGGACTGGTGGAGAGCGCTCCGGCGACCAGGAAGGTACCGGCTTCGATGCGGTCTGGGATCATATCGCCTTGAATGGGAAAAAGATCATCCACGCCCTGGACAGTTAAAGTGGTGCTGCCCTGGCCGGTGATTTTTGCGCCCATTTTGTTTAGAAAATCTATGGTGGAATCCACTTCCGGCTCCATGGCAGCATTGAACAGCCGGCTGGTGCCTTTGGCATATACAGCCGCCATCAGAGTATTGATGGTGGCTCCTACCGAAGATTTTTCGAAGTGAATATCGGCGCCCTTGAGCTGCTTGGCTTTGGCATTGATATAGCCTTGTTCGATATCGATCTTGGCGCCCAAAGCTTCCAGCGCTTTAAGGTGTAAATCTACCGGTCTGGTACCGATGGCACAGCCTCCCGGAAAGGAGACCTTAGCTGTTCCCAATCTCGCCAAAAGCGGTCCCAGCACATAGATCGAGGCGCGCATCTTGCTCACCAATTCATAAGGTGCTTCAGGATAGCAGACGTCCTTGCTGTCTATGCTCATATGGCCATTCCCATATTCCACTCTGGCTCCGATCACGCGCAAAAGATGCGCCATGGTCTTCAGATCAATGAGATTGGGCACATTGTGCAAAACTGATTTCCCTGGAGCCAAAAGGCAAGCGGCCATCACGGGTAGAATAGCGTTTTTCGCTCCGCTCACATTGATGTCTCCGGTCAAATTGCGGCTGGATTCGATGATAAATTTATCCATTTCGTCCTCTATTTATTGTTTTTGCAAAATCAGGAAGCGGTCGCGCTGGGCGAGATCTTTCCCTTTTTGCAGTGTTTTGTAGTTGGCAGATTCTGTCAAGCACAGCAAAGCCTGCTGTTGCATATTGCCGTGCTCAAAAGCAAGTAAGCCTCCGTCTTTGAGATAGTTCGAGGCTCTTTCTATGATGCGTTTATATATTGATAATCCGTCATCTTCAGCCCAAAGAGCGAGCCTGGGCTCATAACCCTGCACCCTGGTCTCCAGGGCTAAATATTCCGCTGGAGAGATATAAGGTGGATTGGAAACGATGAGGTCATACTTCAGCTCCCCCTGGGGAAATAGGTCTGCCTGGATGAGCTCGATCCTGGTTTGATGACGTTTTATATTGATGGCAGCCACTTCCAAGGCCCCAGAATCGATATCTGTGCCTCGGATCTGGAGGTCTGGAAAGTGAGTCTTCAGAGTGATTGAGATCGCGCCAGAGCCTATGCCAATCTCCAGCACAGTCTCGTCCCCCTTGAGTTTTTCGAGCAAAGCCTGACACAAAACTTCCGTATCGTATCTGGGGATCAGTACGCGCGCATCCACATAAAATTCAAGCCCGTAAAACCAGGCTTTTTGGAGAATATACTGCGGAGGCTCACCTTGCTGCAGCCGGGATATCCAGCTATGCAAGAGCTGAACCTTATCTTCGGGCAGCTCCGTAAACTGCGGCAATTCAGCAGGATTACAGGAAAAGATATCACACAAAAGGTAGTTTAGATCGGCACGCGAAATCTCAGGGAAAGCCCCCAGGATTTCATCTGTGTTCATTTGCTACCGGGATCTGCAGGCTTTTGCGGATTCTTACTGATTTGCCTTCATTCTCAAAGCGAAGCTCGTCGCTAAGATGGTATAGCATGGCAATGCCTCTGCCATGTTCCTTGATATCCAGGATCTGCTCGGTCTCAACTGTTTTGATCCAACTGCTAAAATCAAAGCCATCTCCATCATCGGAAACGATAATCTCTATCATCTGCTGTTCGTTATCGATTTCAAAGGCGAGATGCATCTTTCGCTTTGCTATTCTGGGGTCTTTTAGTCTTGCATCGATCACCTGATGAAGCTCATCCTGCATCAGAGCCCTTTCCGGGACAGTGAGCTCCAGAGTGCCGTGAATATAGGCATTATATACCATTTCATCCAGACAAATCAAGAGCTCATTGAGCACCATCGGATCGATCTTAAAGTATTGCCGCAGATAGGAGCTGAAGATCTTGGAAATGGTGAATTTAGAAAAATGCCCGGCAGAGATATCAAAGCTGAATTTGGCTTTGTCCAAATGGCAATAAAAATCAGAAACATCATTGTGACCGCGCTTGCGGAAGAGCAGCTCGCGAATGGAATTGATTAGCTGCTTTGTATCGATAGGTTTACGGATAAAGTCGCTGGCTCCCAGACGGATTGCTTCGATAAAATAATCGTGCTCCAGATACCCTGTCATCAAGATTACATCGAGACTATTGTCAAAATCCTCGCGCACACGACCGAGGAATTCGAGCCCGGAAAGGCCAGGCATTTCTATATCGCAGATTACCAAATCATAGTTATTTTGGTGAATCTTTCTAAGGGCATCACTGCCATTATAAGCGGTCTCTACCTGATAGCCGCTAACGCCCAGAATAGCCTGCAGAGAATTGACAATAGCTATGCTATCATCAACCACCAATATTTTATGTCTATCTGGCATGTCATCCCAGATTGACTGTAAAGAGTTGATTCAGCTTCAGCATAGAGAAAAGCTCATATACGCTGTTTGAGCTGCGCACCACTTCGATGTCTCCACCTTTGGATATGAAGTCTTTGTAAAATAAAAGGATCTTGCCTATACCTGTCGAAGAGATATTGCGGCAATCAAAGAGATCAAGCTCCAAAAGTGTGGCATCACTTTGCATTACTTCTGTAAGTTTACTTTGTAAAATGTGGGCATTCTCACTATTCAAAATGCCGTCAATCTTCATGGATGCGATCTTCCCGCTAAAACTTAAATCAATATTCATGTCATCTCCCTTTGCTTTTTTCATTCTAAGAGCAAGTTTAAGGTTTTTATTATGATTGTCAAGCTTAATCTGCAAAACCGCGAATTCTCCGCAGTACTTCGTTCTGAACTTGAACGGGTGCGATCTCAAACTCCTTGAATTCCAAAGTGTAAATTGCTCTGCCTTGAGATAGAGATCGAATTCGTGTGGAATAGCCAAAAAGTTCTGAAAGCGGCACATCTGCCAATACTTCCTGCAGGTATTCATTGTGCCTGCGCATCTCCACAATCTTGCCGCGTTTGGCGTTGATATCGGAGATAATATCTCCCACAAAATCATCCGGAGACTGCACCGTGAGGAGCATGATGGGCTCCATGATCACCGGCTTGGCATTGCGTAAACCCTTGCCAATCGCCATGGAAGTGGCAATCTTGAAGGCCAGTTCATTGGAATCCACTGGATTGTGATCCCCATCGATCAGTTCAATGGCGACCCCCTCAACATTTGAGCTAATCAGAGGTCCATCCGCCAAGGCACCCAATGCAGCTTCCCCAATGGCTTTCCAATATTCCGAGGGAATCTTATCCGGACCGATGGAGCTCTTGAAGGTGTTTTTGGTGTCTTTAGACAGTTCATGGGATGGGATGGGGCTGAGCCGGAAAGTGACTTTGGCATAATTCCCCTTGCCAGCCAGTTCGCGTTGGAAGACTTCGGTAACCTCTACCGATGTAGTGATGGTTTCTTTGTAGGAGACCTGTGGATTACCCACGTTGGCACGCACACCAAATTCGCGTTTGATGCGGTCCACGATGATATCAAGATGCAGCTCTCCCATTCCGGAGATCAGGGTCTGTCCGCTATCTTTATCTATATTAACTCTGAAGGTGGGATCTTCTTCTTGCAAGCGAGCCAGAGCATTGCCCAGGTTTTCCTGGTCTGTCTTGGTCTTGGGCTCGATGGCAATCGAGATCACCGAATCGGGGAAATTCATCTTATTGAGCATTACATCGATATGACCGTCTGTGATGGTATCACCGGTAAAGAGGAATTTCGGGCCCACAATAGCCCCGATATCTCCAGCGTGCAGGTCTTCCTTGTCATGCTTTCGATTGGACATCATTTGCAGGATTCTCATTGCCCTTTCACGTTTACCATTAGTCATATTCACGAAACTGCCGCCTTTTTTCAAGGTACCGGAGTAAACTCTGATATAGATCAAGCGTCCCAAATACTTATCGGTCTGCACTTTAAAAGCGAGTGCGACCAGAGGAGCGTCCGGATCAGGAGGCAATTCCACCGCTTCATCGGTCTGGGGAACAAAGGCATGAGTAGCCCCCAAATCCAGCGGAGAGGGAAGAAAATCGACAATCGCATCCAAGAGCAATTGCAAACCCTTGTTCTTTAGCGAAGAGCCACAGAGAACGGGGATAAATCCGTGCCAGAGAGTGCCTTTGCGGATGCTTTGGCAGATCAGTTCCGTGGGAATTTCTTTGCCTTCCAGGTAAAGCATCATCAGCTTGTCATCATATTCTGAGATGGTTTCCAAAAGATGCTCGCGCGCGATTTTAGCCTCTGCTAAATGTTCTGGAGGGATATTGATATGCCTTGCATCACAGCCTTTGGTAAGGGGATCAAAGTACCAGGCTTGCATTGAGATAAGATCGATCACGCCTTCATAATGGTCTTCCCTGCCAATGGGGATATTGATCGGACAAGCCTTGGTGGTAAGGCGTTCATGAATCATTTGTATGACCCGTTCGTAATCCGCGCCGATGCGGTCCATCTTGTTTACATAGGCCAAGCGGGGAACTTTGTAGCGATCGGCCTGACGCCATACGGTCTCGGATTGGGGTTCCACTCCGGATACAGCGCAAAATACGCCCACGGCTCCATCCAGCACACGCAGTGAACGCTCCACCTCAGCGGTGAAATCAACGTGACCGGGAGTGTCTATAATATTGATATGATGTCCGCGCCAAGGGCAATTTACCGTGGCAGAGGTGATGGTGATCCCACGTTCACGTTCCAGTTCCATCCAGTCTGTGAAGGCATTGCCGTCATGAACCTCGCCCATTCTGTGCAAGAATCCGGTGTAAAACAGTATGCGTTCAGTGGTAGTAGTCTTCCCAGCATCAATGTGTGCCATTATGCCGATATTTCTTATCTTAGAAAGCGGATTATCCGCATCGCTTTTCATAATAAAATCCTTTATGATCTCCTGATCTACTTGTGTATTAGCTTTAAAGTGACATTTTTCTCAGATAGCATATATTGTCCACAAAAAAGAACCATCCAAGCAGATGAAAGGTGTTTTCTAAAGCAAAAAAGAGACAGACTCCAATGCCTCAGCATCAGAGCCTGTCAATTTGGTTACGATGTTTTAGTTAGCCAGTTTTATCAGTTTACCGGTAATGCTCTTGCCTGCGCTTTCCATCTTATAGAGATAGATCCCGCTGTCGGCACGGTTTCCTTTGGCATCTTTGGCGTCCCAAGTCAGGATGGCCTGTCCACTGATGTCACTATTCACTGTCCACGCTCTTACCAGCTGGCCTCTCATATTGAAAACAGAGAGCTTGATTTCAGAGTTTGGGGCAGATTTCATCTGCAATTGGGCACTCGTCTGGAAAGGATTGGGCATAGCAGTCATGCTGAAGGTAGCCGGATTCACCTGATCTTCATTGGAAGTGCTATCCACAGTAATAAAGACAGAAGGAGAAGGTTCTGAAAGCATCATGGGATTGTTGAAAAGAGAGCAAACCCAATATTCATAAGTTCCATCTGCCAGATAAGTGTCGTTAAAGCTGAGTACATTGGTATTGGTAATGGTGGATATCAAAAGGCCATTACGGAAGAGACGGTATCCTACAAAACCACGATCAAAATATGGCGGGCGTTCCCAGGTAAGCTGTACAGTATTAGGAGGCAATAGCACTCCAGCGAAATTCTGCGGAGCGGGGAGATTCACGATGGGAACTGTAGGTGCACTCATAGCCATCTCGCCGGGCATACCATGGATATCCATAGGAATCACGCCAAAGGCAATGGGATTGCCAATATCAGCTTCCTGGACGGTGTAAGTAATCTGATCCGCACCGTTGATTGCTACAGCATTGCCGTTTACTATACGGAACCATTTATAGGTGGTTTCGCCTTCTGCATCACCATCAGCATCCGAAAAGGTATAGTCGCCGACCAAAGGCTGCAAATAGACTGGAGCGCCATATAGTGCTACATCTTGAGCTATGGGAGCGACATTGACAAAAGCGTATCCGGTCAGGGGAATAATCACACTATCATGTCCGGCAAAATTCCCAGTTACAATCAGATTCCCAGCAATATCGCCAGCAGAACTGGGGATAAAATGTACATCCAAAGTCGCGCTCTGGAGCGCCGGAATAGCAAGAGTTGAGATCTCCGGGATAAAAGCTATGTTATCACTTAATACTGTGGCGTTCACCGGGGTATCACTGAAATTGAAGAAGGTAATTGGCCGGGTCATGACTCCACCCAAAAAAGTGTCCGGGAAATTCAAGTTCTCCACCGAAGCCGGGAAGGCACCGGTAATGCCAGGGACACTATATTTCTTAGCTTGCAGAACTTCTTTGCTGACTCTATTCTGCACCCAAAGCACGAGCTCAAGATTGGGCAATTGCCACTGGGAACTGAGATTAAAAGTCAGGTTTACTGTGGTGGATTCTCCGGTGTTCAGGGTTATAGGGCTGCCGGTTACGCTTGGTGACATTAAGCGGTTTACATTATCCAACCGGGTTTGTCCCTGCCAATTTTGGGCAATGTTCGACTCGGTGATAGAAGAATGCAAGACCACGTTTGTGTTGGTATCGTCTTCCACTTTTGTCACTGTTACAGGAAGCGTCAAGATTCCGTTGTTGAGCTCGCCTTCTCCAGCTACAATGGTGTAATGTGAAGGAACTGCCAAACGCTGGTTTACCTTGGGCAGATAGCTATTATATAAAGATTGGGTATTGCTGCCCCCTACCACTTCCAATATGCCATCAAACTTTGCTGTAGGAAAGCTTGAGATTCCATAATAGCTGTTACGAGCATTGGAATATGTATTTGCATAGGGGTCACCATTATGATTTTTGATCACTGCCACATTGTGGCCGTTTGTAAGTAAATCATGCGCAGCCATTGATGCGCCAGGACAGTACGGACACCAAGTGCCTGTGCCTATTTCCACCATTACCATCTCTCTGGGGACGGCTACCATAAAACTGAATGTTGCGATCAGCAACAGGATTAAGCCTAATTTTCTCATCTTTTCCTTCCTTATAAATTAAGGTATATTTCTTTACAATACATGATAAGCAAGATTCAATCCGTTTGCAAGTTTTTTTTATAATCGAGTAGGGTGATGTTAGGAAGCGATCCTAACATCATCCCTCTCACAGAACCGTGCGTACGGGCCTCGTACACGGCTCCTGATAATCTTTGTGACTACACATAGTAATCAGATAGAACTCCCG
>JAJBAY010000006.1 GCA_020532515.1 Candidatus Cloacimonadota bacterium
CACTGGAAATACTGCAAGCCAACGTATTTCTTCGGCTGAATGATAAGAGCCGTATGAAGCGAGAGCTTCACGTACGGTTCTGTGAGGGGTTTGGGGTGAAACTCCCCTTACCTACTCGACAGACTCATAGCTTTCATGTAAATATATCGTCCCGGTGGGACTTTTTAGGGTATATGCTTGTTGGATTATCTATCTGCAATGCTCTACCTAAGGGTTTATCTGAAATACCGTCCCTTCAAATCCCATCGATACAGGATGTTAGATAGAGTCCAAGGCCCAATGAAAAGAATCTGTGATTTGGCATAGTATCGATTATCTTATTCACAAGAAATCCGTATGTTTCTGGCACAGCACCCGTGTTAAGGAGAAAGTATGCACTTAAATCAAAAACCTTTGACAGAGCTAAAGTGGGTTAGAATCCTGCTGGTTGCTCTATTTTTACCCGTTCTTATCATCATCCTCAAGGAATTGGAGATCATCTTTATCCCGCTGATCTTTGCCATCTTTATCAGCTTTATATTTGCGCCGATGCTCTCCTGGCTTGGCAAACACAAGTCTCCCTTCTGGCTTAATCTGCTGCTCATGCTTTTGGTGATCCTGATTGTATTTGTTAGCTTAGGTTTAGTAATTTATACTGCCGGAAATAGCTTTGTACAGCAGTTGCCCGAGTATCAGCAAAAACTGGTGGAGCATCTGGAATATGTACAGGGCTTAAATGAGCAACTGGCAGCGAAGCTGGATATCGCCTTTTCCAAGGTTCCCAGTATTGATCCCGAGGCTTTTCTATCCGGGGGTAGCTTTTCTATTACTGGTTTTGCTACCAAGACTATGGGAGCTTTTATGAATGCCGGCAGCCGTGTCTTTTTGACCCTGGTCTTTCTGCTCTTTCTGGTGGCAGGTTCGGATAAGATGGGAAAAAGAGTGCGGCGGGTACTGAGCGAAACCGAGAATCAACAGACCTTTGATACTCTGCTCAGTATCAAGACCCAGATTCAGGCATACTTTATCAATAAAACCCTCATCAGCTTGTGTGCAGCCACTGTGGCGATGCTCTTGCTGTGGATATTTGGCGTGGATTTTGTGATTATCGCCGGGCTCTTCTATTTTGCTTTAAGCTTCATTCCCAATATCGGCTCAATCCTCTCTACCCTGTTTCCCATCACTATTTGCCTTCTGCAATATGGGTTTGGGTTCAGATTGATAGCTCTGATCCTCTTGTTGATCGGCAATGAAATGCTCTTTGGCAACTATGTAGAGCCCAGGGTGCTGGGAAACAAACTGAATCTGAGCCCGATTGTGGTCTTGATCTCGCTACTATTCTGGGCTTATGTCTGGGGCATTGTGGGGATGATGATCGCGGTACCTATTACCAGCGCTATCAATATTGTCCTGAGGAGCATGAACGAGAAAAGCCTGATTTCAGCGATCATAAGCGGCAGCTAAACTAAGGTATTGCAAGCCTGAGCTAGACCTGCTTCTATCCCGTTTGTTGTCGTGGAGATGACGTGGAGATAGCAGGAAAAAATACTCTTATCTACACGTCATCTACACGACAAGGTATGCAGGAAGGACTCTGTAAATCAGGAACAAGGCGCGACAGCACTACAGGATTGGATGCGTCTCGCGTCCAGTAAGGCCGCAGGTCTTTACAAAAGGAAGCAGTTCTCAGTCGATGCGGGACGGATCGACTCCAGCAAAGGGATCAATTTTTGACTGGACGCGAGACGCATCCAATCCTCGAGCTTTTTCGATCCGAGACGCATCCAATCCTCGAGCTTTTTCGATCCGAGACGCATCGAATCCGGTTTCTTGATGCAAGCCCATTTTGAACAGTCTCACAAATCGGTCAGATAGCCGCCCGTAATCTTTTTTCTTGACATGAAATTGACCTATATTATATTGGCTTAATAGATAGATTCTGCCAAAAATGGCAGTTAAATAATTATGGCACCCGCAGTTACGGTTTGGATAGCTACCTTGGTTAGCTATTTTTTTTGATACGAATGCGGTGTGGATAAGCGGCACAGCCGCAAAGAAAAGAGGTTTAAATTGCAGTATTACCGAACTCAGATTGAAGACATTGCCAAAAAGATCTGCGCAGATATGCATCTCGCGGTCTATGACATCGATGAAAAAATGTCCGGTAAGGGCCGTATCATCATCGTTTATCTCACCAAAATAGGTGGGGTGAACCTGGATGAGTGTGCCCATTTTAGCCGTGTTCTGAGTGAGGAACTGGAAGCTTTTGATTTTATTCCGGACCGTTATTACTTGGAAGTATCATCACCTGGGCTGGAACGTCCTCTAAAACTGAAGAGCCATTGGGTGAGCGCCATCAATGAAAAAGTGGCGGTTGAGTACAACAAAGACGATGAGAAAATATCTGTGATGGGCACGCTGGTGGAAGTAAATCAAGACACCGTGACCCTGGACGATCGGGATGTGAAGATTGAGATTCCCTTGAAATCGATCTCCCGGGCTAAGACAGTATATTTGGGACTACCACGAGGAGATGACGATGAGCGTTAACATTCTGGATGCGGTGATGAAGCTTGCCGCACTCAAACAATTAGACGGAGCAGTGATTCAGGAGATCATCGTGGATTCGATTACCAACACCATGGCCAAAAGGCTGGAGCCGGAAAACGAGCTGGAAGTATTTGTCGATGAAGAATCAGAAGCCATCAAGGTGCGCTTCAAGAGCCTGGTGGTAGAGCTGGAAACGAACTTGGGGGAGATCTCCCTCATCGAAGCCCGCAGTATCTACGATGCCGAGGCCAACCTGGGAGACTACATCCAAAGAGAATTGTCTCTGCAGGATTTTGAGCCCAAGCTGGTGAAGACTGCGCAAAAGCTCATTCAAGACCGCATCCGCAGCCTGGAAGATGAAAAGATTCAAAATGACTTTGATAAACAGAAATACACCATAGCCTCCGGAAAGATCAAATCCATCGATGATAACGGCGGCTACCGCATAGACTTGGGCTATACCGATGCACTCCTGCCTCTGGATGAACAGATTGAAAATGAATACTACCGCGTAGGCGACAATATCAGAGCCTATGTCACGAATATCCGCAGCGGAAGCCGCGGGGTGACGGTGATTCTTTCCCGCACGAATCCGGAATTTGTGAAACGGCTCTTTGAAGCCGAGATCCCGGCGATTTTTTCCGGTGATATCAAGATCCGAAAGATCGTGCGCGAGCCTGGAATCCGCACCAAAGTAGAGCTTGAAGCCATCAATCCCAAGCTGGACCCCGTCACCGAGTGTGTGGGGCCACGAGGCACCCGTATAGATAGCATCCGCAAGGAATTGCACGGAGAACAGCTCGACATCGTGGTGCATAGTGAAGACATTGAAAAGATGATCGAAAACGCTCTGGGCATCCCCAATGTCAAACGGGTGATAGTGGAGCGCAATCGCGCTGCCAGAGTGATCGTGGATGAAGCCGACAAAGTGATAGCCATCGGCAAGCAAGGTAAAAACGTGAAACTTGCCGCCAAACTTACCGGTCTGAAGATAGACATCTTTACCACCGCTGAATATGAAGAGAAATTGGCGAAAGAACGCCGTACCGTGAGCCACGTCAACGAATTGGACGGGGTCTCGCCCAAGATTGCGGAAGTGCTGAGAAGCGCTGGATACACCAGTGTCCAGGATATCTTCCAGGCTTCTGTCAGCGAGCTTTCCGCTTTGGAAGGCCTGGGACAAAAGACAGCCGAAAAGCTGAAGGAATCTGCAAAGTATTTCTAATGCCAAATATGAATAGCAAAGCCGGACACAAAGCCATTCGCACTTGTGTGGTGTGCAGACAGAAGAGCGTTCAAACTGAACTGCTCAGCTTCGTGCTGCTGCCCAGCGGCATTGCTTATGATCCTGCCCGGCTCTTGCAAGCCCGGAAATTCTACGTCTGTCCCCACCAGGCTTGCCTTGTGCAGATGCCAAAGTGGAAAAAAAGACGACAAAAAGGGAGACGCCCATGACAAGTGAGCGGGACTCCAAGATATTGAATCTGATGCAATTTGCCCGTAAAGCCGGAAAGCTGACGGCAGGGATAGATGCCTGCCTGCGGGAGATGCATCGTAAACACATACATCTAATAGTGATCGCTGCAGATAGCTCCGAACGCACCACCAAAAGGGTGAATTTTGAGATAACAGCAAGCGGAGCCAAGCTGCCGGTAATCAGTTTTGGGAGTCAGCAGGAGCTAAGTGTGCCCCTGGGTCTCCATCAAACCGGAGTATTTGGAATCAGCGACAAAAATTTTGCTGCCAAGATCATGGAATATTGGCAGGCGTGAGTGGAGGAACCTTGCATATACGCGTACATGAATTAGCCAAGGAACTCAAGATCAGTACAATGGCTCTAAAAAAGCATCTTACAGATCTGGGGGTGATTACCAAAAGCCACATGAGCTTCGTGGAAGCAGAAGTGGCGGATAAGATCCGTGAAAAATACAACGAACAGATTGATGCCGAAAAGAGAGCGGAGAAAGACCGCAAGAAAATGATCGAACTTCGCCAACAGGCCAGAAGAAAAGAAAGTCAAGCTGCTGAAAAACCAGCCGAAAAAGAGAGCAGCGAACCGGAAATAGAAGCAGTACCAGAAGCTCTGTCCCAGACTCCGCCAGAAAAGGTGGAAACCGAAAAGGCAGCTCCTGCGGCCAAAGCAAAGCCTAAAAGCAGAGCCAAAGCGAAGCCGAAAGAAGAGCCTGAACCCGAAGCCGAAGCAGAAGTAGAAGAAGCGGCCCCATCACAAGAAGACCTGGCGCAGAAGGCTCTTGAAGAAGCTAAAAAACATCGCGAAAAACTCGATATCCGGGTGCCTTACAAACAGGCTACACCTCCCGTGAGAGCCAGAGAGCCCAGAGCCAGAACCACCAGTGCCAGTGCCAGTACAGAGCGTCCGCCGCGCAGAGCCCGTCCCACCACGCCCACTACTCCACCACCTCCACCGCCTCCGACGATCCCGGAAAAAAAGGATCTCGACAAGAAATTTGGCAAAGCCAAAGTGATGCACGACGAACTGGGAGACAAAGCTAAACACAAAAAAGCTGTCGTCGCCAGTGGCAAAAAATCCAAGGGTAAAGTCTTTGAACCCGCCGAGATCGACGAAGCCGCCATCTCCAGAAATATCAAGAAGGTGATGCAAAAGACTTCCAAACGCAAAAAATACCATCGCGAAGCACAGTCTGTGGATGATCAAAGCCAGGAAATCGTAATTCGGGAATTTACCTCCGTCTCAGAGCTGGCCAAGATCATGAACGTCTCTGCCAGTGAGATTATCTCAAAATTCTTTATGATGGGACAGCTCGTAACCATCAATCAACGCCTGGACAAGGACTCCCTGGAAATGATCTGTGATGAATTCAACGTGGAATTCCGCTTTGAAGACGAATATGGCACAGATCTGATCGAACACGAAATGGAGCACTATTCTGAAGTTCCGGAAGAAGCGCGTCCTCCCGTGGTGACCATCATGGGCCACGTGGATCATGGCAAAACCTCGATCCTGGACTATATCCGCAATGAAAACATCGTGGCGGGAGAAGCAGGTGGCATCACTCAACATATCGGTGCCTATCAGATCGAAATCAATAAACATAAAATAACCTTCCTGGATACTCCGGGACACGAAGCCTTCACCGCCATGCGCGCCCGTGGAGCTAATGTTACCGATATCGCAGTGATCGTGGTGGCAGCCACAGAAGGGGTGAAACCCCAGACCAAGGAAGCCATCGACCATGCCAAAGCAGCCGGTGTATCTTTGATCTTTGCGATCAATAAAATCGATCTGCCAACGGCCAATGTGAGCAAGACCATCTCCGAAATCCTGGAAACAGGTACCTATTTGGAACAGTACGGTGGCGAGGTGCCTTGGTGCAAGACTTCCACCGTGACCGGAGAAGGAATCCTGAATCTGATCGAAATCATTCTCTTGACCGCAGAAATGCTGGAACTCAAGGCACAACGCGATGTGCCTGCCGAAGCCATCGTGATAGAATCGCAGATGAATGCCCGCATGGGCTCTGCCGCGACTATCCTGATGCAGAAGGGTACGCTCAAAAAGGGTGATATCATAGTCTGTGGAGCGGTGAATGGCCGCATCCGGCGTATGGAAAATGAGCGCGGTTTGGAGATCAAGGATTTGGGCCCCAGCGATGTAGCCAGAATCTATGGCCTCAATGGCACTCCCAAGGCAGGTGACGTGCTGAATCAGGTGGATAGTGAAAGAACCGCCAGAACGATCTCGACGGAGCGTCAACAGATCCGTCTGGAACGCGAAAAGTATCAGAACCAATCCAGCCTGCAAAACATCTTTGCCCGCATCAAAGAAGAAAAGATCAACAACCTCAATATAATCCTTAAAACCGATACGGATGGCTCCGGCGAAGCTATTGCGGATAGTCTGCAAAAGCTGGCCAATGAAGAGGTTTCCGTACATATCGTTCACAAAGGCGTGGGTGGTATCAACGAAGCTGATGTATCCCTGGCTTCTGCCAGTGATGCCATCATTTTGGGCTTCCATGTCCGCGCTGGACAGCAGGCCCGCCATCTGGCCGAAGAACAAGGCGTCGAAATTAAACTGTATCAGGTGATCTATGATGCCATTGACGACATCAAAGCTGCTCTCGAAGGCATGCTTACCCCTGATATTCAAGAACAAAGCATCGGTTCTGCCACGATCAAACAGGTATTTAAGGTCACGAAAGTGGGAACTATCGCCGGCTGCTCAGTGGACCGCGGATTTATTCAGCGGGATTGCCTGATACGCTTGTATCGCAATGATGTACTCATCGCCGAAGATAAGCTCAGCTCTCTGAAACACTATGCCAACGACGTGAAAGAAGTAAAAGCTGGAACCGAATGCGGACTATCGCTGGAAAAATTCTCCGATATCAAAGAAGGCGATGTCATCGAAGCATATATTGAGAAAGAGGTAGCCAAAAAACTCTAATGAAAAATCATCGTATGCCCAGGCTCTCCAAAGAGCTAAAAAAGATCTTTAATATCGCGCTCAGCCAAAAGCTGAATGACCCCGCTTTGGCTTGGGTGACCATCACGGACGTGATAATTTCAAAAGATCTGCACTATGCCAAGCTCTATTTTACCCATTTCAATAATCCCGCCTCTCATGACGAGATCAAGGCCCAACTGATCAAATCATCTGGATTCTTTAAGAAACAAATTGCAGGAGCACAAATTATGAGAACTATCCCCGAACTGTCATTCTTCTATGACGACACGGAAGACCGTGCTGAAAGAGTGGATGCCCTTCTTGCCAGCATTAAAGATGAATATGATGAGGATTATGATCCGGATATTGATATCGAAGACTATCTGGATGATGACGATTATTATGATTATGACGACGAAGAGGAAGAGGACGATTACGACGATTTTGACGAAGACGACGAAGACGAAGATCGTTAAGTCCCATATTTAAGAGCTGGTTCAGCCAGCTTTATTACTTAAGAAAGAAATGGCAGAAAATATCAGCACTAAGCTCTTTGCCCTGGCCTACGGGGCAAAGAGCATTGCTATTACCACCCATATTCACTCGGATGGGGATGGCATGGTGGCAGCTTTTGCCTTGCAGGAAATTCTACGCAAAAAAGGACTGACCTCCACTATCATCACCGATGGCGAAGACCTCTCTCGCTATAGCTTCCTGATGGATAATGCCGTGCATCAGCCCTATCAAGAGGGCATGAGCTATGAGCTCTTGCTGGTGCTGGATTGCAATGGGCGGGACCGTCTGGGGCAGCGTGCGGCCTTGCTGGATGCGGCTCAGAAGGTCTTTGTGCTGGATCACCATGTCCCCGAACATGGCGTAATCGAGGCAGACCTGCAGGTGGTCGATAGCCATTATGTCTCTGCGGGAGCCATGCTCTATCGCCTGTTTGAACAGGAGATTATGAGCTTTGAACCCAGTGCACGCAAGTTCATCGCAGACGCCGTATATGTCACCATCCTCAACGATACCAACAACTTTAGCAATGCCAATACGAATGCGCAAGTCTTTGAACTCTGCGCCGATCTTACCAGGCAGGGAGTCCAGCCGCACTATTTGCATCAGGCTTTTCTGCAGAATCAATCGGCTCAGGAGATGCTGTATATCGGGCATAGCCTGGCCAGCATCAGCCTGCATCTGGATAAGAGGATACTCTTCCTGCACTCGGATTTGGCTCTGGCAAGGGAACTGAACTACGACCCGTCCTCTGCCATGAGCGTAAGCCGCTATGTGCAGGGTGTGGCGAATCTGGACGCTATCGCCTATTTTCAGGAAATAGAAAAGGACATCTGGAAGATATCGCTACGTTCACTGAAGCTCAATGTGCAAGAAATCGCCGCCATTCATGGCGGAGGAGGACATCGCAAAGCCTCCGGCCTCACGCTGAAAGGCAATTTGCAGGATGTACAGAAGATAGTCTTAGAGGACATTAGCCGGGCTCTCAAGCAGCTATGAACAGCTTTTTACTGATCAATAAAGCAGCGGGGATGAGCTCTTTTGACGTGATCCGCCAACTGCGCAAGCTCACAGGCATCAGGAAGATCGGCCATGCTGGAACCTTGGACCCCTTTGCCACCGGACTCCTGATCTGCGCCACCGGGCAATACACCCGGCTCTTAAAATATGCCGAAGCTCAAAGCAAAAGCTATGAAGCCACTATGCTGCTGGGCAAAAAAAGCGTCACCGGCGATCCTGAAGGGGAGATCGTAGCAGAAGATCAGCCTATCATCAATACAGAAGATTTGCAGCAAGTGAAAGCTAAAGTAATGGCGCTGACTGAACTGCAAGTGCCGCTTTACTCTGCCATTAAACTGGATGGCAAGCGCGCCTATCAATACGCTCGTGAGGGTCAGAGCCCCGAAATGCCCATCCGCAAAGTGGAGATTTACGATTTTGAACTGCTGGGTGATCTACAGGATAATCTACTGCGCTACCGGGTCAATGTCTCCAAAGGCACATATATCCGAGCTTTGAGCGAATACATTGCCACTATCCTGGGCACAGTTGGTATGACCACAGCTCTGCAGCGTACCGCGATCGGGAAGCTGGATGTAAGCAGGAGCTGGAGCTTGTCTGAGCTTGAATTGGATTGGCAAAAGGCGATCTGCCCGGTTGAGGAGATCCTGACCGCTGTGCCCAAGCTATCTCTATCAGACGAACAGGCACGGCATTTCCTGAATGGCCGTAAGTTCAGCTTGGCCTATGATTGCGAGGATGGCTCCGAACTGGCTGTGCTCTATGAGGAAAGACTTTTGGGCATCGGGCGTTGTGAGACCGGATACATCATGCCCAGCCTGGTGTTCAGCAAGGACATTAGCCTATGACCGTACTCAGCATCGGCACTTTCGACGGCATCCATCTGGGACACCGCAAACTGCTGGCCCGTGTGCATGATATCGCCAAGGCAGAAGGCCTGAAGTCCGTAATCATCACCTACCGCGAGCACCCTGCCATCACCCTGAAAAAGGATTCCGCTCCCAAAATGCTCTGCCCCTCAGCCCTCAAAAAGCAGCAGCTAATCAGCCTTAGCATAGACGAGGTCGCGATGCTGGATTTTACTCCCGAAATGGCACTAATCACAGCAGAGCAATTCCTGGGTGAATACCTTATCCCCACCTGGCATCCCAGTGTGATCGTGATGGGTTACGACAGTCATTTTGGCAAGAACAGAGAGGGCAACCGCCAGTTTCTGCAGAACCATGCCACGGAATATGGCTATCGTGTGGAATACGTAGAGCCCGAGCTCGATGCCGGAGCGCCCATCAGCAGCAGCCGTATCCGCAAGCTTTTGGAAACCGCTGATCTTCAGGAGGCCAATCGTCTTTTGGGCCGGCCTTATTGCCTTTTAGGCTCCGTGACCCACGGCACAGCAAGAGGAAAGGACCTTGGCTTTCCCACTGCCAATCTCACTCTCGCCAGTCCGCATCAGCTTATTCCAGCCCAAGGTATCTACTTCAGCCGGGTGCGTTTGGAGGGTCAGACATTTTTTGGCTTGACGAATATTGGCATATCTCCCACCTTGAAATCTACTGGAATTATCGAAGTCGAAACCTTTCTAATTGGCTTTGATTCCGATATTTACGGCTCCACCATGCAGGTGGAATTGCTGAAGTACCTTAGGGAGGAAAAGATGTTTGCCGATAGTGACGAACTCATATGCGCCATGAAACAAGATTTGGCCCAGGCCCAGAGCCTGATAAAGGAGATGGAGTGCAAAAGCGCTACCTCCTGATACTGCCCTTGCTCTTTGGCCTGCTTTTCGCCATTGACTGCGTATCTGCAGATGGCAGAGCGATAGGGGAGAGTAGCCGCGAATACGACTATCACTATCACACAGCCTCCAATGACCTGAATTTCTTTGGCTCAAACCGTTGGGCCGTACGCTTTAATTTCCGTGCTGCCTACCCTGGCCTCAGTGAGGTCAATTTCCGTGCCCAAGGTGCCCGCTTGTGGTTTCCTCTGATAGGAGGGGATGTGAGCGCGGAATTGCGCGCCGATGCAGATGGCAGCCCCGGGGAATTGCTTTCCAGCCAGAATCTTAACATCACCGACAATCAGATGGATGTCCATTTTGCTACCGAGCACACTGCCGAGACTTTTTGGCTGATGGTGGACTACAGCACCAATGCCACAAACCGCTTTGTAGCCGCCAGCACAGGGGGCGGGACGCACAGCTATTATATGAATCAGGTAGGCAATATCCAGCAGCTGGCTTCCTTTGCCTCAGCCGGTTTTGCCTGCGAACTGCTTTTTGGTCTCTTGGGAGAATTCAGCTTGGGCGATATAGACCTTGAGCTTTGCGATTTTGAGCTCGAGGGAGAGCTGGTTCCCGGTGGCAGGGTGCAGCCTTCTTTTAAGATTTACAATCACAGCGACACTACCATCTTGAACGCCAATCTCCGCCTTACCTTGAGCCGTCCCGGCTTCTCTCAATATGATACCCTGGATGTGGTGATCCCCCAAAGCCTGGCCCCCCGGGATTTCTATGATTTTGACTTCGCTGCGTCCGACCTGATGATCAATCTGCCGGATGCGCCCACTCAGTTCAGAATAGAGGCCCTGCTCACCAGCGAATATGCCGAGAATGACACCCTTTTTGCGAATAATAAAAAGCTGTGCAACTACCAGATCTTCGTCGATGAATCCCCTGTAAATATGATCGAGAACTTTATTCGCGATGATGAGACCACCTTGATCAATAGCGTTCAGCTGGATTATCTTACTGACACTTTGCATGCTCTTGAGTACTATCCTATCCTCTCAGATCCTTTTGCCAATCTGCACGCAATGCGGCGCTACAATTGGTATGGCTTCAATTCCGTTCCTCGCACTGTGGTGGCAGGTACCTCGCGCATCGTAGGTTTTACCGATCAATATGAATCCAGGCTGATCGATGCTCTGGATGAGCTTGAGGCTTATCGCAGCTTTATCTCCTCTTCTACCTGCAGGATAGAACCCGTGGAAAACTCTGAAAACGTGAACGTGGTGCTCAGTTTTACGAACGCAAATACCAAGCTCTATACCGGGGTAGGGCAGAGCCTCATGACAGCTTCCCGCATCTTTGCCGGGCTTTTTCACAAGCAAGATTTTGATGGAAGGGATAGCTATGTGCTATCGCGTTGGGTGGCTTTTGCCGATACCGTGAGCTCTTCTCTGAGCATGGGCTCCACCATCACCAAGGCCTATTCCTTCATAGCCAGTGGGCTCTTTGACAATGCAGAGGAAGATGCCTATCGCCTCTACTATTGGGTGCAACAGGAGCAAGGCGGCAGAATCTATTTCGCGGATTTCCACGATTTTGATTCTATGATCTTTGTCTCAAATGAGGATGAACTGCTTCCCCCCGCAGCTCTGAGAGTATATCCCAATCCGCTTAGAGGGCAGGAAGCGCTCAAGATATCTCTGGCCAGAGAGGCGAAACTCAGCATTTACAACCTGCGCGGACAGCGCATCTACAGCACGGATTCTTGCCCCAAATCTCTGGAGCTGCCAGCATCTTTGTTCCCTGTCTCCGGCATCTATTTTCTGCGCGTAGATGATGGCGGAAGAGGGACAAATACAAGAAAAATAAGCATAATAAAGTGAAATAATATGGAACACATTTTAGTAAACGAACTGCATCAGCATGAAAGCAAAGAAATCACGGAATTCTATCTGGCTGTGGAAAAGGAACTGCGTGAAGGCAAGGGTGGACAGTATCTGCGCCTGAAACTGCAAGACCGCAGCGGACAGGTGAACGCCAATGTCTGGAAGGATGCCGGCAAAGCTGCCGCAGAATTTGACGTAGGCGACGTGGTGAAGATCCGTGCCCAAGTGGTGAATTACAAAGGCCAGATCCAGCTTTCCATCACCCAATTGCGCTTTGCGGATAAAAGCGAATATGACATCTCCGCCTTCGTGGCCCGCAGCAAGTTTGAACCGGAATTCCTGGCCGAACGCTTCTGGGAGTTTGTGGATAAAGTGGAAAACGAACACCTGAACCGGCTCTTGCACGTCATCTTTGACGACAAAGAATTCTTTGACCGTTTTATGCAGGCTCCTGCCGCCAAAAGCTGGCATCATAACTATGTGCATGGGCTCATCGAACACACCATCGCTGTGGCCAGCCTGTGCGAGTTTACCAGCACGCGCTATGCCGTATCCATGGACCTCCTGCTCACCGGCGCCATCTTGCACGATGTGGCCAAGGTGATCGAATACAACAGCAAAATCGCCATTGATTTTACCGATGCAGGCAGGCTGTTGGGGCATCTGTCCATGAGCGACCAGATTGCGGTGGAAGCCGCGGCGAAGATTCCCGGTTTCCCCGAAGATTTACTGCTCAACGTGCGCCATCTGATCCTCGCCCATCATGGCGAATACGAGAAGGCTTCAGTGCGCTTGCCCCAGACCCTGGAAGCGCTGATCCTGCACCATTGTGACAATCTCGATGCTCAGGCCGCAGGAGTAAGCCAACTCCTGGCTGCCGCTCCTCCGGATGCTGTTTGGAGCGAATTTGACCGCATCAACAACCGCTATTACCGCATAGTTCGCATCTGACCGACTAAACACTAATGTTTCAGACCTCAGTGCTCGCCAGTGGCAGCAAAGGCAACTCGATCCTGATCCGCAGCCGGAATACCGCGTTGATCTTGGATGCGGGGATCAGTCTCAAACGCGTTTGGGCGGCTTTAGAAGACCTGAATGTGCCCCGGCACACCATCAAAGCGGTGATCGTATCCCATGAACATTCCGATCACACCAGAAGTGCCGGTGCCATGGCACGTAGCCTGAAAATCCCGCTGTATATTTCGCCCGATACCTACGACTACTGTGCCCATCGCCTGGGCAAGGTCGAGAGCTGGCTCAGGTATTTCGAATCCGGGATTGATTTTTTGGTGGGCGACATCCTGGTGAGGCCTTTCCGCTCTTCGCATGATGCCATCGATTCCAACAACTTCTGTTTCGAGCATGATGAGCGCAGGCTGGGAGTGGCGATCGATCTGGGCTACCCCACCAAACTCACCATCCACAAACTCAGCGAGGCGCATGCCCTGATCCTGGAATCCAATCACGACCACGATATGCTGATGGAAGGCCCTTACGAATGGAATCTCAAAATGAGGGTAAAAAGCGAGCACGGCCATCTTTCCAATGATGAAGCGGTGAATTTGGTCTCGCAAGTACTGCATCCAGGGCTGCGAAATCTGGTGCTGGCGCATCTTTCCGAAACCAACAACCTTCCGGATCTGGCCTTTAAGGTGATGGATGCATACCTGCAAAGCATCGAGAACGAGATCAAGCTCCATGTAGCCAGTCAGAACATCCACACCGGCCTGATCGATATCTAATATCTTATAACAATCCTGTAAAATACCCTACATCAACATCATCGGATCGATATCCAACTGCTTGCTGATTCCCTTTTGGGGCTGAAATCCATGTTCAATATATGCTACTGCCTCACGAATCTGAGTCGTGCTTGCTGCTTTGAGGATCACATGATAGCGGTAAAGCTGATTGATCTTGGCAAAAGGAGCGGGGCTGGGTCCCAGGATGATCAGATCCTCACTTTGCAGCGGTAAAAAAGTCCGCTTCAGCCGGTCCATTTCCTGAGTCAAAACGCCCAAGTCTATACCCTGATAGAGCAGGCGTGCCAGGCGAAAGGCCGGTGGATAGCTCAGTCGCTTGCGGTAGTTCATTTCCTCGCTGGCAAAACTCTCAAAATCCTGCCTGCTGGCGCATTGGATGGAGTAATGCTCCGGATTGTAAGTTTGGATGATCACCTCTCCCGTCTTTTCCGCACGGCCACTGCGTCCAGCCACTTGGGTGATGAGTTGAAAACTGCGTTCCGAAGCCCTGAAATCCGGAATATTGAGGCTGATATCGGCATTGATGATGCCCACCAGAGTCACCCCCGGAAAGTCCAGCCCCTTCGTGATCATCTGCGTGCCCAAGAGGATATCTATTTCTTGCCGTTTCATGCGTTGATACATACTCTTTAAAGTACTGCTGGAGCTATCGCTATCCATGCGCAGAATCTTGGCGGAAGGGAAGAGCAGCTTCAGGGTCTGCTCCACCTTTTGCGTACCGGGAGAGCCATAGGAAAAGCTGAAGCCCTGGCAGGAAGGACAGCGTCGGGGAATGGGATAAAAATGCCCACAATAGTGGCATTGCATCTCCTCGCGATCCCTGTGATAATACATGCTGATCTCGCAATTTGTACAGGTGATCAGCTTGCCGCATTTCAGGCATTGCACGTAGGAGGAATAGCCGCGGCGATTTTGAAAGAGAATCACCTGCTCTTTCCGATTGAGCCGCTGGGTAATGGCTACAGCCAGTTCATCTGTGATCAGCTCCGGATTTTGGCTGTCGCGCAGATCGATGAGCCGAACCTTAGGCAGAGTATAGTGCAGGGGGCGGCTGGTGAGGCGATGCAGTCGGTATTTATCAATCTGGGCATTGTGCCAGCTTTCCAGGGAGGGGGTAGCGCTGCCCAGGATGATCTGTGCTCCGCTTTTCTGCGCCCGCACGATGGCCAGATCACGTCCGTTATAGCGCGGCACATTGTCCTGTTTATAGCTGCTTTCATGCTCTTCATCCACGATGATCAGTCCCAGATTTTGCACCGGCGCGAAGACCGCGCTACGGGCACCGATCACCAGTCGGCATTCGCCGCTTTTGATCTTTTGCCATTCTGCAAATCGCTGTGCCTGGGTCAATTGACTGTGCATCACCGCCATGCTGTTACCAAAATGGGAATCAAAACGATCCAGCATCTGTGGAGTGAGCGCGATTTCCGGGATCAAAAAGATCACACTTTGCTGGGCTTCCAGATACTTGCGGATGATCTCTATATAAACCTCAGTCTTGCCGGAGCCGGTGATGCCATAGAGCAGATGCACCTGATACTTGCCATAATCTTCCAGAATTTCGCGGATGGCTATATTCTGTTCATCGGTCAGAGTGATCTCTTTGGTGGCGCTGCCTTTCTCGCGAAGGAAACCGGAATCCTGCACCTCGCGCGGGAAGATGCGGATGATGCCTTTTTTTACCAAGGCCTTGAGTGCGCTGTATGAGATGAGGCTGCTGATATCTGCCATGAGGAAGGGGCTCTCGGGCTGTGCTTTGATCATCTCCCAGGCTTCACGTTGCCTGAGGGGCAGATCGTTTTCCTCAAACTCCTGCCCTGTCACTTCGATGAAATTCTTCTTCTTGGGCTTGTCCCGATGCTTCACACTGTGATTGAGTACTATGTAGCCCTCGTCTTGTGCGGCTTCTGCGAGCTTGTAAACAGGGTAATCTGGCCGGCTTTTTTTGAGCTCGGAGAGCTTGAGCTTGTCCTGCTTTTGCAAGGCTTCATAGAGAGGTAAGTAATCCTCCGGAATCTCTTTGCTGCTGCCGATCCAGCTTGCCACGGCGTCCACGTCGCATTGCAAGCGGCTGGGCAGCATGGCAAATAGGGCTTTGCCCACCGAACAGTGATAGTACCAAGCCATCCATTTTGCCAAATCCAGGAGCTCCGGAGGCAAGACTGCCTCCTCATCCAGGACCTCTACCACGCTTTTGTAACGATAATTTTGTGCTTGCACTTCTTCCATGCAGATGCCGAGCATCAGCTTTGCCCGCAGCGGCACCAAGACTCTGGCACCATAGACAATGCGCTGCGTGCTGCTATAACTGAAATCCGTGTCGATCCCCAAAGGGAGACATACTTTGTAATAATACATGGATTGAAGACATCTGAAAGCCCCTTTTTTGTCAACACAAAGCTTCCCGGGCATTCCCCCCTGCTGTCCCATTCGTTGACGTGGAGATACCGTGGAGATAGCAGGAGAAAATCCTCTGATCTCCACGGTATCTCCACCATGGGCTATCCGGATGGGATGCTGCATTTCACGGGCAGGAAAAGCTAAATTAAAGGAATGGTAGCTGATGAATAATAGATAAAAGCCTGTTTGACAGCCGCCTACACCTTGAATTCTGAAAACTCCCGTAGCCCAAACCTGCGCAAAAGCAAAGCCGCAAGCACCCAAACTACCATATTCCAAAACTCCCGCACCCCCGCAGCTCAGAACTTCCGCAGCCCAAATCTCAGCTTTCTCTTGACGTCATTTTGCCTTTCAAATAGCTTGCACAGTGATCACAAATAGCATTTGCATTTTTATAATACAAAATTGGGAGAAGATAGATTTATGCCAAAATGGGTGAAACACATACACTTAGCTGCCCTCTTGCTGCTCTGCGCCTTTGGGCATGCCATGGTGCCTCCGCATCCGCTGTATGGTGATATACCAGAAAGCTGGGAGCCCACCAGGGTACCTGCGCTGAGGAATTTCGCTGCGGGAGGTGGAATAAATTCCACAGACTCCCCGGCTCTGGGTCGCAAGCAAAAACAGGGTGCTTTGCCATCGAAGATTTTGACTCTGATGGTGGAATTCAGCGATGTCCAATTCAAGAGCCAGCCGCAGTATCCCGATACTGAGTGGGGGCATGATCTGGCCTTTTTTGAAAGGTGGATGCTGCATCTGAGCGACTTCTTTCTGGATGCCTCGCATGGAAGCTATGAGATGGATTATACGGTGTATCCCCAGGTTTTTCAATTGCCCAAAACGCTGGCTTACTATGGAGCAGATACTGGTGGCAGGACCGATACCCGGCTGCCGGAGATTTTACCGGATTTGATGCCGCTCACGCAGGCTCTGATCAATTTCCAGGATTACGATGCGGTGATCATCTTTCATGCCGGAGCGGGCCAGGAAGCTGATATAGAACGTATTCGCAAAGATTCGATCTGGAGCACCTTCCTCACCCGCAGACTCTTGCAATCCTATTTTGACAGCGAAAATGACGATTATCCCGGCTTTGAGACCCCCGATGGCGCGATTTTGACAAACGTGGTGATCGTGCCCGAGGATGAATATCACGATTACTTCCCGGCAGAGGGTGAAGAGAATGCGGGAGCTTATCTGTTCAGCATTTATGGAGTTTTAGCCCATCAGTTTGGCCATGTTTTGGGGCTGCCCACCCTCTTTGACAACGATAGCAGCAATGGCGCCAGCCAGGGCATTGGAAATTGGGGCCTCATGGGCACCGGAGTCTGGAATGCCGGCGGTTATGTGCCCGCTCAGCTTTGTGCTTTCAGCCGCTATTACCTGGGTTGGGAGGAGGCTGTTACCTTGGTTGACGACGGTGAGGATTTCCCTCTGGATCACTTTCTAAATCATGATCAGGAGGCCATCCGGCTCTACAAAGTGCCCATCTCGGAGCGTGAATACTACCTGCTGGAAAACCGTCAGCAAAATCCTGATGGCAGCCTGGATCCTTATCAAAATCTACCCAGCTACAGCTTTAAACTCCTGCCGGAAGGTGAACAGGAGTACTATGAGGATTTTCCCGAGCTACCTTTTTTCAACTTTATGCAAAACCGCTATTCCGGCTCGGAATGGGATTTCTTCCTGCCCGGATTTGGCATGGACCCTCGCACGGATGGCAGTGGAATCCTGATCTGGCATATCGATGAAAATGTGATTGAGGAGAAATTCACCCAGAATTTTGATCTCAATCGCGTGAATGCCGATGCGCATCACAAAGGCGTGGATCTGGTGGAAGCAGACGGCTTTCAGCATCTGGATACCGCTATCATGGATGAGTTTAAATATGGCGGCTACGAGGATAGCTATCGCTCTGGCAACAACGATTATTTCGGTTATGGTCTGCACGATGGACTCTTCTGGCTGCCCACCGCGGAAAGCCATTATGGCGGGATTCCGCTGGAGATTTACGACATCAGCGCAAGCAGCAATCAGATGAGCTTTAGCCTGCGCTTTGCCTGGAAGCTGGATGCGGGATTTGATGGTCCCAGTCTCTTGCCGGCTGCGGCGATAGACTTTGATGGGGATGGTTCCAAGGAGATCTTTTATCCCATGTCCGATGGCAGGCTGGCCCTGTTTAAAAACGACAGCATGGCTCCGGGCTATCCGCAATATTATCAAGAAATTACGCAGCTATACACCTGGGATGGTGAGGCCTTGTATCTGCCCATGCAGGTGGAACAATTGCTGCGCCTGGCCCGCAAAGATCAAAACAGCACCCACTTTGTGCTGAATCTGTTTAATTACGCATGGATCAGCCATCCTGTGGATATGGGCTCGCAGATGGTATTGCCCTTGAAACAAACCGATAGTGGCCTGTCCGAAATCATGCTCTATGATAAGCTCACAAATGAGACTCAGCCTGAGTATATCATGCCCCAGGGCGAACTGACAGCCAATCTGCTCTATCACGAACAGAAAATCTACGGCCTCAGCAAGACAGATCGCTATCACCTGCTGCGAAAAGACAGCGTCAGTGGCGATTTGCAGAACTATGATCTTCCTCTGCCCGCGGATTCATTGTGCATAGGCCTCTTTGCTGCGCCGCTCAAGCAAGAATTCAATCTCATTGTGCAATGTCCAGCCAGTGTCTATGTATATGAATTAGCGGAAGCTACCAACGAGTGGAAACTTTTACCAGGCTTCCCTTATGCCTTGCCGGATAGCACTTTTGCCCCTCTTACCATTCAGGATTTTGATGGCAATGGCAGCCTGGATCTCATCCTGAGCACAGCCAATAGAGTGTTTATCATCGATTATAGCGGCAGTGATATGAGTCCCGCGAGCCTCAATATGGGCCTCAGGGACGATCGCATCAGCGCCGGAGCTTTGGCTCTGGATTTGGATGGGGATGGCAAGATGGAGCTGGCCTCTGCTCTCAGCTTGAATCGTCTCACAGTCTGGAACAATAATTACCGGCTAAAGTCCGATTTCCCAATCTCTTTTGCCAATCGGGGGCGGCACCTGCCTTTTGTGACACAAGGTGCAGATGAGGATTATTATCTGTGGATAGCCTCGGATAATGGCAGCATCTCCCGCACAAAACTGCCGGACTACAATCCCCTGAGGGCAGATGAGAGCTGGCTTTGTGAATATGCAGATCTGCGCCGCACCGCTTCCCGCGGACCCAGCACAACGGATAATCAATTTCAGAGCGATGGGAAATTTGTTCTGAACGAGTTGTATTTCTTCCCGAATCCTTTAAAGAAAATATATGAGCCCCGCCTGCGCCTTTCGGTGATGCCCACCCAGGATATGCAGGTGGAGCTGAAGATCTTTGACATCAGTGGCAAAATGGTTTACAGTCACAGCGCTTTGGCCTACGCCTATCTGCGCAATCTGGAGATATTTGAGATTCCCGCCCACAAACTCAGCAGCGGGATCTATATAGCGATCATCAGCTCAGGGGGTGAGACCCACCGCCTGCGCTTTGGCATAGAAAAATAAGGAGCATAGCTTCATGAAAAGATATATCATTATACTACTCACCATAGGCCTGGCTTGGGCTCTGATGGCAGACGTGCATTCAGATGCCGGAAAATACGGTTACCAGTTTTTGAATGTCCCGGTGAGTCCGGTGAGCCTGGCTCTGGCCGGACGCGGGATCCACTATGAGAGCAATCACACCAGTTGGCTCTGGCAGCCCGCATCTGCTGTGGTGGAAAGGGACAAAAGCCTTTCTGCCTCGCACAGCGCCTGGATCGGGGATACGGCTTATAGCTCCCTGGTATATTCTTATTCCACGCGCAGTTCACACTTCGGTTTGGGGCTGATCAATCTGAGCTATGGCGAGATCGATAAGCGGGATGAGACCGGACTCTTGATCGGGCACTACAATCCCTCCGATATCAATGTGCGGGGAAACTATGCGCTGCGTATCAATCCCAGCTTCTATCTGGGTGCGAATCTGGGAGTGATCTATGAGAAATTGGATACCGCTTCATCTCTGGCACTCAGCAGCGATCTGGGTACCACCTGGTTGCCACCTGTAGCTGGAAGCAGGGTGTCATTTGCCGTGCGCAATCTGGGCATCAGCAATAAAACCGATGAAGAAAGCATAAAGCTGCCCCTCAGTCTGGACCTTGATCTCTACAAGAGCCTGGCTCTGGGAGGGCAAGAGCTGGGACTGGAAGCCTCTGTCATCAAAGCTCTGGACGAGGATATACGCATTGCCCTCAGCACAGAATTGCAAGTCTTGCAAAAGCTGTATCTCAGAGCTGGATACAAGTTTAATACCGATGTCGAAAGCTTCAGCGTGGGCATGGGTTTGGAGCTCTTCCGCATTGCCATCGACTATGGCTTTGCCGCTTTCAGCGAAGGTTTGAGCGACGTACACAGCTTTGGCCTCAGCTACCAATTTTAAAGGATTGATATGACACCGAATTGCCCTTTTCAGCTTAGTAAAGCCCGTCCAGCGCATTTTGCAGCCTCTGCTCTGCTGATTCTCTTGATGCTCCTGCTTCAGCGCCCGCTGCTGGCGATACAGGCTTACACTCCGGGACAGATACTCTTTAAGACCAGCTCCCCGACGCAGATCACGAGAGGTAAAACCGGACTTTCAGATTTTGATACCTTCTTAAGCCAATATGGCGTGAAAAACGTGCAACCCATGGCAGGCATGCCGTCTGGACGCTACTTTAAGGCGAACCTCAGCCAAATGCCGGATATCCAGCAAATGAAGAGCTCAAGCTTTGCCGGCATCGAATACATCGAGCCCAACTACCTGCGAAAATTGCATGCCATACCCAATGATGCGCTTTTCTCCATCACCAAACCCCTGCTCAATCTCTGCAGTATCCCCCAGGCTTGGGATTACGGCACAGGCAGTCATCAAATCATCGTGGGCGTGATAGATAGCGGATTGCTCATCAATCATCCCGATATCCAGGCAAACGTCTATATCAATCATGGCGAGATTCCGGATAACGGCATTGACGATGATGGTAATGGCTACATCGACGACTGGTGCGGTTGGGACTTTGTGGATGCTCCTGAGATGGCAGATATTGCTTTGGGAGACTATTTGGATCCGGATAACGATGTGACGGATGAAAACTTTCATGGCACCCACGTCTCTGGGATCATCGGAGCTCAGGGTAACAACGGTATCGGCGTAGCCGGAGTGTGTTGGAACGTGCGGATCATGCCTCTGAGAGCTGGGTTTAGAACTCCGGATGGCGGCTATTTGCAGGATGATGACTGTGCCGCGGCTATCATCTATGCAGCAGATAACGGCTGCCATGTGGTCAATATGAGCTGGGGAGACCCAAACTATTCTGCGATCATTGCCGATGCCTGTGATTATGCCTATGCCAAGGGAGTGGTCCTGGTGGCTTCATCCGGCAATGATGTTGGAGAGAATATGGGGTATCCGGCCCGCTTATCAAACGTGATTTCGGTGGGCAGCGTAAATAGCGCCAAAGTGCCCTCCGGATTTTCCAGTTATGGCCACGATCTGGACTTGATGGCTCCTGGTGAAGCTGTGTTGTCCACATACAAAGACACTGGCACGGATATGTATATGGAGATGAGCGGTACTTCGATGAGTTCTCCTTTTGTTACCGGCAGCATAGCCCTGCTTTTGTCACTGGTTCCAGGGCTGAGTCCCGCGGAGGTGCGAGCGCGTCTCTTGGGTGCTACAGATGATATCGGTGCCCCCGGGTATGACATCACTTCCGGACATGGTTTGCTCAATACTAAAAAGCTTTTAGACAACCTGAATCCGCTCTATGTGCAGATAGACTATCCTCTGGATCAGATTGGTATCTCGGGCAGCACCGAGATCCGGGGCAGTGTATATGGCGAAGATTTTGCCCGCTATTCCATAATGTATCGCAGCATGACAGATCCCAGTCTGGGGTCCTGGAAAGATGCTCGTGAACATACTTCCCAGCCTCACTATTTTACCAATCAGGTGCATGATGGAGTCTTGGGCGAGTTTTATGTTCCGCAAAGCTTCCCTGAGGGCAAGTACATGCTACGCTTGCAATATGAAAAGCGCCATAATAACCAGATGAAGTACAATTACTTCCGCATCATCACGGTGGATCGTAGCATCCCGGTGCTCAGAACAGAGAAGCTGGGTGGTTTTCGCCGTTACGAGCGTGAAAACCTGAAATATTACATCACTGCCACCTATGATGAGCTGGTGAGATCAGAGCTTACCATCTGGGATAGCAGCGCTCAGATGCACACAGTCTATGGCACCATGGTAGATAGCCTGCAAGTCTGGGTACTTCCGCCAAACCTCTCTCAGGGCAATATCGATATCAAGATCAAAGCTACCAACAACTCCAATCTCAGCACTGAGAGCCCGATCTTTCAGAACTTCCTAGATGTTCAATATGATAGCATCCCCACCCATGGTTATCTGCGTCGGGATATCGGGAAAGCCAGAGTACCGCTAAACTCCTGGCATGATTTTAACGGCAATGGCAGGCCCGAGTACATGGCCATGGATATCCCCAAAGTGGGATATGGAAAGGTCTTTGCCTATGAACCTGGTGCAGGTGGCCATATTCAGACTCATGCTTACAATGAAAGCTTCTGGCCTCTGGACATAGGCAATACCAAAGATGAGGGCATGGAAATGCTCTTGCTCCAATCCGAGATCGGCAAACTTTGGGAGACCATTCCTGGTCAGCAGTATCCCAGCGCAGATTCACTGATCTTCAACGATACAGGCATCATCGGCGGCGTTATTGCGGATTATAACAATAACAACAGCAAAGACGTTTTACTGGTGAAAAACCTCACCACCGGAAGGGTGATTCAGCTTTATGCCTGGAATAGCCAAGGTGTATTGGCTGCCCGAAACACACTGCTAAACAACACTGCTACAGATCAGAGGAACAACTTTGTGCCCACCATCATCGTGGAGAATTTTGATCAGGACAATCGCCCTGACATTCTCTGTGCGGATACCGATGGAGACGTCATGATCTTTGAAGTAATAAGTCAGGCAGAAGCGCCCATGGTCTGGCATCACCGCATGCCGGTAGCCAATACCTATCAGCTTGGCAGCGGGGATTTTAATGGAGATGGCAAGAAGGACTTTGTGGTGGGTGGCTACAACAAAAGCATGCTGAATCCAGATCTGAATTTCTGGCATTTTGAAGCCTTTACCTCAGATGGCAATGACAGCTACGCCAGCATGGGCTCCATTATGTTCAACGAGGTGGAATCCCAAAACGCCATCACGATCATGGATATGGATGGTGATGGCAAGGATGATCTGGTACTGGGCATCTCTCCCAATCTCTATATAGTCAAATATATAAATGGTAAATTTAAGCCCATATTCGTGGGAGACAGTACCATGAATTACCGGCTTGCGGCTTGGCGGGATGAGGCTGGCAAGGCTTGGGCGATCAGCAATTATGCGGTAACTGCCGATTCACTGATTGCGGTCGAGTGGGGCTTGGATGAGCCCTTTAATGGCCCTCCTACTCCGATGAATGTGTTGACGCAGGCTATTGGGCCGGATATGGTTCAACTGAGCTGGATCGAGCAGAATGCGGATTTCTACCGTATCTACCGCAAAGATGAAGAGGGGGAAATCAGCCTGATAGACAATGTTCTCGCTTCCCCATTCATCGATACTGGCCTTGAGGAAGGACATGAGTATTCCTATGCCATCAGCGCAGTGCATTTGGGCAGTACGCCCAGCGAAAGCATGCTCTCTGCCTGGCATTCCGCTCTTACCATGGCGGTTCCAGAGATCATCGAAATAGCCATGGTGGGAGATCACGAGCTCAGGGCTCTGTTCAATCAAGCGATGACCTCCTCTGTGCTAAACCCTTTGCTTTACAGCCTTTCTCATAATCTGGGACATCCTATTTCGGTAAATAGAATAAATCAGCAACATGGTATTCAACTGCGTTTTCGCGAGGCCCTCCCTGCCATCGAAGGCCTCTTTAGTCTTGAGGTGCAAGGCGTTACCGGTCCCAGCGGAATCCCGATCGCTACCCACAGCTATACCTTCCCTTATGTGCAGGATCTTGAGGCGCCCCGGGTGCAGAGTGTGAAGGTCCTGAGCGGCAGGAACAGCGTGGAAATCACCTTTAATGAAGAGATCAATGAGCTCTCCGCCAGCTATCTGGGCAACTACAAATTATCCTGTCCGGAGAATGATGCCAATAACAGCATCGCAGCTCTGCAGGCAGAAAGTAATAGGGTAATCTTAACCTTCACCCACGGCCTCAGATACAGCAGTGATGCCTATTTTGTCAGAATTGAGAACGTCACCGATTTGTTTGGAAACATCATCTCTCCTTTGCACAATCTGGCTCGTTTTGCCTTGCGGGATATCACCGATCTCAGCGACATTGTGGTCTTCCCAAATCCTTTCTACACAGCCCGGAATGCTGAAATAGTCTTCATGAATTTCCCCGCTCATAAGACCGGTAATATAGCTATTTACGATGCCAGTGGCGCTTTGGTTTACAAGACCAAGCTGGGAGCCTTTAGCCCTGAAAACAACCGCATCACCTGGCGCTGGAATGCCAAAAACCATCATGGCAAATCGGTCTCCAGCGGAATCTATTTTTATATCATCGAGATGGATGGTGAGCGTGCCAAAGGCAAATTTGCCATCATCAATTAGGATTAACTTATGAATAACGAAACATATTTGGACGAGCTGGAGCTTGAAGAAGTCGAAAGCTGGGACGAGCTGGAAAAGGGCGAAAAGACTGCCTTTATCGCTGCCCTGATCCCCTCCCGTGAAAGCGAAGCAGATACAAAAGCCTCCATAGAGGAGATGCAGCGCCTGGCCGATACCGCCGGCATCACCATCCTGGGACACTATACCCAGAGGCGCAATCATCCGGAACGCAGTACCTATTTTGGTAAAGGCTTTCTGGAGGAAATCCACGCCCAAATGCTCCAGACCAAGGTCGATCTGCTGATCATCAATGATGAACTCAGCCCCGTTCAGGGACGCAATATCACCGATACTTTTGAGATCAGAGTGATCGATCGCACCCAAGTGATCCTCAGCATCTTCCACGATCATGCCCGCAGCAAAGAGGCGAAGCTCCAGGTCAAGCTGGCTGAATTGCAGTATCAGCTTCCCAGGCTCCGGCATCTTTGGGCGCATTATGACCAGGAACGCGGCAGCATGCGCGCCGCTGGAGGATCTGCCTCCCGAGGCATGGGCGAAAAACAGATCGAGGTCGATAAACGTCTGATCCGCTTGCAGATCCGCAAGATAAACAAAGCCATAGATCAGGTTACTGCCCACAAAGAAACGCAGAGAAAACAGCGGGGTGACAGCAAAAAGATCTGCATAGTGGGCTATACCAATGCTGGCAAATCCACCCTGTTCAACGTGCTTACCGATGCGGGCGTCCTGGTGGAAGACCGCCTTTTTGCCACCCTGGATTCCACCAGCAGACAGCTCAAACTCAGCACCGGAGCGCCGGCCGTGCTCTCTGATACAGTGGGCTTTATCTCCAATCTTCCGCACCATCTGGTAGCCTCTTTCCGCGCTACCCTGATGGAAGCCGTGGATGCAGATTTGCTGTTGCATATCGTCGATATTTCCGATCTCCGCCACGAATATCACGTCGCTCAGGTCAATGAAGTGCTCGCCAGCATCGGCGCCTCTGAGATACCTCAAATTATCGTCTTAAACAAAAAAGACCTGGTCGATAGCAGCCTCTGCACGATGCTGAGCAGGTATTATGAAGATGCTGTGGCCATCAGCGCCGCTAAGAACCTGGGGATCGAAGAGCTGCTGCAATTGGTGGAAGAAAAGCTCATGCAAAACAAGCTTTACCACCTGCTTTTGCCTTATACGGAGAATGCCCTGGTCTCCCGCCTGCACGAAATCGGCAAGATCACACAGGAAGACTACAAGGAAGACGGCATCTATGTGAGCGTGATTTTAGGCGCTGCGGACAGCTATCTGATCCAGGACTATATTATTCCCCAATGAGCACTTGAGGCCGCTTCAACTCGAGTCGAAAGCGGATTAAAAACAAGTCCGGTGAAGGAGCGCGGCCTCAGCTTTATGCTTGACATAATAACTGTGGACAGTATTTCAGTATTATAGAAAAAAATAAGATATAGGAGACAATATGAGAAAACAGATTTCTGCAAAAGAAGCTGCTGCCATGATCCCGGCAGGCAGCAGGCTGGCCATCGGTGGCTTTCTTGCCGTCGGGGCTCCAGAGTGCATCATTGATGCCATCGTAGAAGCCAAAACCCCTGATCTGCACATGATCGTGATCGCCTCTGATTGGGAAGACAAAGGCGTGGGCAAATTGATCGCCGCCAAACAGATCAAGAGCGCCCAGGTCTCGCATCTAGGCACAAACCGCACTATTCAGGCTCAGATGAATGCCGGTGAAATCGATATCGAGCTCGTTCCTCAGGGTACCCTCATGGAAAGAGTTCGCGCTTGTGGCGCCGGCTTGGGTGGAATCCTTACTCCCACAGGCCTCGGCACCGTGGTGGAAGAAGGAAAACAGATTTTAACCGTAGAAGGAAAAGACTATATCCTCGAGCCCGCTATTTGCAGCGATTTTGCCTTGGTCAAAGCCTGGATGGCAGATCGTATGGGCAATCTCGTGTTCCGCAAGACCGCCCGCAATAGCAATCCCATCATGGCTATGGCCGGCAAGATCACCATCGTGGAAGCCGAGCATATCGTGGAAGTGGGCGATCTGGATCCCGAACTCATCGCTTGCCCCGGGGTTTTTGTGAATTACATCGTTCAAAGCACGGAGGTGACCAATGGATAAGAGAGAAATGATCGGTAAAAGAATCGCCCAGGAATTCAAAGATGGCGATTATGTAAATCTTGGCATCGGCCTGCCTACCCTGGCAGTGAACTATATTCCAGAGGGCATACGTGTGATCTTCCAGAGTGAAAACGGCATGCTCTGTGTGGGTCCCAGTCCCGATGAAGGCTGCGAAGATAAAGATATGATCAATGCCGGCGGTGGATTTATTTCCGAGCTCAAAGGTGCTTCGTTCTTTGATAGCGCCTTAAGCTTTGCCATCATCCGCGGCGGACACATCGATGCCACAGTCTTGGGAGCCCTGCAGGTAGATGCCCAGGGCAACCTGGCAAATTGGATGATCCCCGGTAAAATGGTACCAGGCATGGGTGGAGCGATGGATCTCGTCACCGGAGCCCGGAAAGTGATCGTGGCCATGGAACACGTGGACAAGCGTGGCAACCCCAAGATCTTAAAAGAGTGCAACCTCCCCCTCACTGCCAAGGCAAAAGTAAGCCTGATCATCACCGATATGGCTGTGATCGAAGTAACCCCCGAGGGCCTCGTGCTCAAAGAAATTGCAGCTGGCATCACGGTGGCAGAAGTCGTCGCCGCTACTGAGGCGGAGCTTATCGTGCCCGAGCATCCGCATATGATCGGCAGCTTCGGCCAGTAAAGAGGCCACTTAACCTTATCTAAAACCGGGACTTAGCTTCCGGTTTTTTCTTTGGCCCGTGTGGAGAGTGAAATAGACGGCTCTGGCAAGTAAAAGCCTGCCAAGTGCTAATATGCCTCTTGCAGGAGATCGTCGATGGCGATCCTGTTTTGCAGGACACTCAGCACCAGATCACTATTTTCATAGAAGATCCTGCCGAGCTCGGGATCAAATTGTAGGCTTCGTTTGTCATAGACCTCTTGTACTGCGCTGCGAAAATCCAGATTACTGCGATACTTGCGTTTGCTGGTCATGGCGTCAAAGCTATCTGCCACGCTCACGATGCGGGCAAGGGGGTGGATGTCCGAGCCTCTCAGGCCATAGGGATAGCCCCCGCCATCATACCATTCATGATGCTGCAAGATGATCATGCCCACAGCCTTGGGCAGGCCGATGGGCTCCACAATCTTCGCCCCGGCGACGGGATGCCGCTTGATGATGTCATACTCGCTATCGGTGAGGCTTTGTTCTTTGTTCAGGACGTTGCTGGTCACGCCGATCTTGCCCAGATCATGCAAGAGTGCGCCTATTCTGAGCTCGCGGAGGTCGTTTATGTCCAGCCTCGCAGCTTTGCCCAGCCCCACGGCGATCGCAGTAACCCTTTCGGAATGCCCCAAAGTGTAGATGTCATTTACTTCCATGGCATTGACCATCGCGTGGATAGTGTTCAGATAGCTGCTTTCGAGCATGGCTTTGGTCTTTAGGAGCTCGGCAGTGCGCTCCATCACGAGATCTTGCAGCTTGTCCTTGTAATCCTGGTTTTGGATGCGGAGTCTGTTTGCCTCCAGGGCTTTGCGCACCGTGATGATGAGTTCGCTGATTTCAAAGGGTTTTCTGAGGAATTCATAGACTCCCAGATTGATGGAGCGGCGCATGGTCTCCTCTTCGCAATTGCCCGTGATCAGGATTACCGGGATTTTGCCATCGTATTCCCGTACTGCTTTCAGGATGTCCAATCCGTTTATCTTACCCATCTTCACATCGCTGATCACAGCGGCAAAATCATTTTCATAGATCATCTGCAGTGCCTGCTCAGGGTCGTTTTCGGTACTCACGATGTAATCCCTTTCATTTTGCAGGCTCAGACGGATACAATCCAGGGTGGCAAGGTCGTCGTCTATCACGAGTATCCGGGGCTTTTCTGTTTTCATATCATTTTTAGAGAGGTATCTCTTCCCCAAAGTCATTTTCCAGGATCAAATCCGGAGAGTTATTTGCCACTTTATTTACTGCCGGACTTACCTTGTGGCAGCTCAAGATGCCGTCCGGAGCGGGTGTCAAAAGCTCACGCGCCACAGCCAGGTCTTGCAATTTTGGATCCAAATAGAGATCGGCCAGCTCTTTCCGGATGATCACAGGCATGCGGTGATGCAGCTTTTGCATAAAGTCATTCGCTGCGGTGGTGATGATGCCCAGAGTGGGCAGATAGCTGCCATCGTCTCCTTCCCAGACATCGTAGATCGCTGCCAGATATAGCAGTGAGCCTTTCGCAGGATAGATATAATAAGGCGTTTTCTGCGGAGCTTTCCACTCGTAAAAGCCATTGACGGGCACCAAAGCGCGCCGCCGCATAAAGGAAGCTTTGAAGGAAGGCTTTTCTGTGATGGTTTCAGCGCGGATGTTGATCATAGCTATCTTGGGGATTGCCTTCATCCAGGAAGGAATCAGCCCCCAACGGAAATAGCCATCGTAACGCAGCTCGTCCTTCTCTACTATCGCCATCACTGGCTGAGTAGGAGCCACATTGTAAGATATCACAAGCTGTTCAGAGCTCATCTGGGCTTTGAGTTCACGCTCCAGTTGCCTCAGCTCTGCCTGCTTAATCACCTGAACAAACCTACCACACATCTTCAGTCTCCTTTCTGGTTGACAGTTTTTAGCTTTGGATATCTTGGCAAGAGATATTTTGTGAGTCGGCAAGCCACTGGCAAAAAGTAAAAGGAGAAACGATGACAAATAGAGATATAGACGAAGTAATGCGGCTGCTGGGGATCCACTTTGGCAGCGTGAAAACTCCGGTAGTGGATCTGATCCAGGCCCAAACCCAGGAGCCCTTCAAGGTACTGGTGGCCACAATCCTCAGTGCCCGTACAAAAGATGAAACCACCTCCAAAGTGGTGGATGAACTCTTTCAAGTGGTGCACAAGGCGGATGATCTGGATCTGCTGAGCGCTGAGGAACTGGACCGGATCATCTATCCGGTGGGCTTTCACAATACCAAGACCAAACACCTCAAGCAGCTTCCCAAAGTGCTGAGAGAGGAATTTGGCGGAGTAGTACCCTCTGAGATCGATGAGCTCTTGAAGCTTCCCGGAGTGGGACGCAAGACGGCAAATCTGGTGCGCGCTGTGGCCTTTTCCCTGCCCGCCATCTGTGTGGATGTCCATGTGCATCGCATCTGTAACCGCTGGGGCTACATCAAGACCAAAGATCCCTTCGAGACCGAGATGGCCCTGCGCGAGATCTTGCCCGCAAAGCACTGGCTGAAGATCAATTCCTATGTGGTGGCCTTTGGACAGAACCTGTGCAAACCGCGCAAGCCGATGTGTGAGATCTGCCCTATCTATGACTACTGCAAGAGGGTGGGAGTCTAATTGAGAATTGGGAATTGAGAATTGAGAATTGAGAATGGAGAATTATGGGGGTGATTGTTGGATTGCAGGCGTCTCGCCTGCAGAGCAGGGGACCTGCTCTTATTGTTCAAGCCTGTTTCCTGTTTTCAAGGCCTGCGGCCTTGTTGGACGCGAGACGCATCCAATCCAGCAGGCGGGTTTACAGCCTTATAAAGTGTCTATTCTGACTTTATCATCTTCATTTGACAAACCGCCTCCTTTGCCTTAAATTATCACTATGAAATGTATATTCTGCGCCATCCCGTCCCAGACCTACATCCTGGAAAACACAGATTTCTATGTGATCCCGGACAAATACCCTGTGAGCAAAGGCCACAGCCTGATTATCTCAAAACGGCATTTTGAGCACTACTTTGAACTCACAGATGAAGAGGCAGCATCCCTGCTCCAGATCACCCGCGAACTCAAAGCCAGCCTGGATGCAGAGCATCAGCCTACGGGCTACAACCTTGCTATGAATTGTGGCCGTAGCGCCGGACAGACTGTCTTCCACTTCCACATGCACGTAATCCCAAGGTATAAATGATCCCATAAATCAAGGAGCACATTATGTTTAAACGCTTGATTATTCTTACGTTTCTCAGCCTGGGCCTGCTCTTCGCCCGGCAGCATAATGTCGAGCTTGGCAAAGCCTGCATCCGCATCGATAAAGGCATGGATTTCTCTGCCTTCAAGTCTCATCTGGCCGCATTGGGTGTGATCCAGATCCAGCCCCGCTTTCAGACCACAAAGGACAATGGCGGTCTTTTAAAAGATATTTACGAGCTGAGCTTTGACCCGAAAATCAGCCCCTATAGCTTGGTGAATGCCTTGTCCAAACGTCCCGGTATCGTCTATGCCGAGCCCATCTTCATCGATGAAGTTCTGGAAAGCCCGGATGATTTCTATTACGCTCAGAGCTTGAATTTTGCCTCCATGCAGGCAGAAGCAGCTTGGGACATTCATAAATGTGAGAATGGCATCCAGCCCACCATCATCGGCATCGTGGATACCGGTGTGGCCTGGAAACATCCCGATCTGGCGGAAAACATCTGGCAAAACCTCGGTGAAGATGCCAATGGCAATGGCTACACCATGTACCACAATGGCAGCACTTGGATCATGGATACCGGAGATCTGAACGGCATTGATGATGACGGCAATGGCAAGATCGATGATCTGATTGGCTGGAATCTTATCCTCACTGCTGCTGGAGGAGAGAATAACGATCCCAACGATCCCGGTAGCCATGGCACCCGCGTGGCCGGCTTGGCTGGAGCGCGTACCAATAACGGAATTGGCGTGGCTTCCCTGAGCTGGAATCCCATCCTGATGCCCATTTCCTGCGCCTACCCCGGAGACACCAGCCAGATCTATAGAGGCTATGATGGCATCATTTACGCTGCGGAAAACGGAGCGCATGTGATCAATTGCTCCTGGGGTGGCATCGGTTATTCTCAGGCCAATAAAGAAGCCATAGATTACGCCAGCTCCCTGGGAACGCTCATCGTGGCTGCTGCCGGCAACGACAATAATTCCATCCCCTTTTATCCCGCCGCTTACCCCAAGGTGCTGGCCACAGCGTCGCTGAATAACGACGGCAGCAAATGGAGCGGTTCCAACTATGGTGCTTATCTGGATCTGGGGACACCAAATCAAAGCGTATATTCCACCACCCCTTCCTCTTACAGCATCAGTACTGGCTACACTTCCTACGCCTCTCCCATTGCCTCAGCCCTGGCAGCTTTGGTGAAATCTCAAAATCCAGGTATGAGCCGGGAAGAACTCGCCTATCAAATGAAAGCCACCTGCGACAACATCGATGCCCAAAATCCCAGTTACCAAAACCTTCTGGGCCAGGGCAAAATCAATGCCTACCGGGCCTTATCCGAGCCCAATGCCAGCATCTCTGAAGCGCTCAAACTTGAACTGTTTAGCATTGAGCCCCCCAATGACAGCAATGCAAATCTCGCGATCGAGCCCGGAGAAAGCTTCAGCCTCAATCTCAAACTCCGCAATTACACGGAGTTTTCGGCCTTGGGCAGCTTTACGCTCAGCACGAATGATCCTGATCTGCAAATTGTGAACTCCACTCATCAGGTCACTATTCCCCAAGATGAATTCTTTAGCTTGGCAGATGCTTTTGAAGTCCTCGTATCAGAAGGTGCCAGCTCACATTATGCCAGCTTTACTTTGACTGCCTCATCCTTATTGCCCATTCACAGCAGCGCAACTTTCGCTTTTAAAATCCTCATTCAAAATGGCGGTATCTTGGTCTGGGAAGCCAAAGCTGGTGCCAGAAATCAAAGCGGTACTTTTTTCAAGAATCAACTCTTGGCCCAGGGCAGGCAAGTGACTTATGGCAATTCCTTTCCAGCCTCTTTCAAGAGCTTTGAGGCTGTGTTTCTATCATTTGGCGCTAACGACAAAAGTGTTCAAACCTTGAACGAGCCCTGGATGTATGAGGCGATCCGGGATTACCTTATGGAAGGCGGTAAACTCTATGTGGAAGGCGCAGACGCCATCGGTTTTGATCTGGAATACTATCTGGACGCTCACACCGTGCTGTGGCCGCTTTTGGGCATTGCCACCGGCGAAGATGGCGCCACCAATCCCATCAATCTTCTCACTGCTGTACTCCCTTTCAGTGATCTGTCATTTACCGCCACCACCCAATCTGATCTGAGATATATCGATCTTTTTACCCCCCATCCTCTTTGGGGTCAGATCGCCTTCACCGAAGAGGGCTATGGCACAGTGGGCATCGCCGGAGCCGGAGAATATGGCCAAAAAAACCTGGTTTTCAGCTATGCCCTGGCCGAACTCACCGATGCTGCCGAGCCGAACACAAAAGCCAATCTCCTGCGTGATATCCTGATCTGGTTCATGGAATCACCTGTGGCAGAGCTCCAAGCCTCATCCCCCGTCCTGCAACTGAGCTGGCAGCCCATCCCTCTGGCACGAGCTTACCGCATTTATCACAGCGATCAGCCCCTTGGCGCTTGGGAGATCCTGATCGATAATCACCCCAATAGCCCTCTGGAGATAAATCCCCTTGAACAAAGGAAATTCTATCGCGTGCAAGCTCTTCCGTAAAGAAATGCCTGACAGTTTTTTTGATTGACATGAAAACGCTTGGATATTTCATTGAAATAGTCAGTACTGTATAGACAAATATCAATAACAACTGTATAGTTATATCATCCCAAGCACTTGCGTAAAACCCAGGCATTTGTCTGGTTCATGGGGAAAATGAAAGAATGTCCGGCTCAATTTAAGCTTGACAGCGTTTCATCTCAGCGCAATGTTGTAATAAAGCAATTAGGAGGTCAATATGACCAATAAGCTTCTTGGGGGCATAGCCCTCATCGTGATCCTACTGAGCTGCAGCTCCTGTGAAAAACTCCTGCGTATGAATTACAGGATCACAGGCACGGTTTCTGAAGAGGGGCAATGGCGACAAGCTGATGCAAAAGAGCTGCTCCCGAAGGATATTTACGTATCTGATGCATTGGTCATAAACTGCTCCGGAACCCTATTCACCAGTGCACCCTTCACCGAAACAGCAAGCGATCCGTTTCACGAGACCTGGACTCAAATTATTCCCGATTCTCTCAGTATAGCGTGGGGAAATTTCATTAGTGTGGACACAGTATCGGAAAAGATATATTTCTGTGCCAATAAAGGCCTATACAGTTGTAGCTATAGTGGTGAAGACTTGATAAAACATGCTCTGGATCTTAGTCTCACTTTTATCAACCCTGTACTATCTGCCGATCGCCGTTATATCACCATGTTAGACTTAAGTTCGGGATATAATCAGGGAAAGCTAAACCGCTATGATCTGCAAACCAGCGAATTGCTGCATCTGGAGCAACCCGGTGATGCCAGATGGGCTGCCTATAATCCCGAGTTAGATAAGTTTTATTACTTTTCTTCCCTCGGAGCTTTGCACAGTATCAATCCTGATGGGAGCGACGAAGTAAGCCACTTTGAAGGGTTTAGGGGCAAAACCTGGGAATTTTGCCAAAGCAATAAAGACAGATACATCGGAGCTTTTAGTAAAGCCAGCCCCAATGGGGGTACTGGAATGGTGTTCGACATCAGTACCGGGGAAGTATCCCTGATAGAAAACCTGGATAGGATGGCGTTTAACCCCTGTAAGAATGAGCTTAGCTACTCTATCAGATCTGATGCTAAGGCAAAATTATACAGAAGAAACCTTGATGATGGCAGTGAAGTTCTGATCCATAACGGTCGCGTGAAAAAGCCGGATAAAATTGCAACTTATCTTTCCTTGAACTACCGGCAAGATGGTAAATCCATGCTCTTCACGGCGATGGTGGCTACTCCATTAACTGCGGGCCTCTATGATGAATAATCTTTCGGAATGGTTTTGAGCAAAGGGTGAAGCGGGTATCTACCATCACGTTAAAACGCTAAAACGCTATAACCTAAAAACCTCTGATCCTAAAATGTTCTTGACTCAATAACAAAGATCTCAAACTATGTAAAGCACAGAAAAAGAACAGGAAAAGGATAGTTTAATGGTCGGAATTGCATTGACATACACCACCTTGGGCATAGATGCGCTCCAGGTTTCCGTGGAATGTGACCGCGATGGCAATATGCAGCACAACGTCAATATCGTGGGCATGCCCTCAAACTCTGTGAAGGAGAGCAAGGATCGCGTCTTTGCGGCCATTCGCAATAGCAAACTGAGCTATCATACCGGGCGTTATACCATCAACTTGGCGCCGGCGGATATCAAAAAGGATTCCTCTTCACTGGATCTGCCCATTGCGATCTCGATCATGATGAACAATGGTGGGGTGCCAGAGGCTGCTCTGAAGAAGATCGGCATCATCGGCGAGCTGTCCCTGGATGGCAATGTGCGTCCTGTGGATGGCGTCTTGCCCATCGCTATCGCCGCCAAACGCGATGATCTGGACCTCCTCATCGTGCCTCATGAAAATGCTGAAGAAGCCGCTATTATAGAAGGTCTCACTGTGATTCCGGTGACCTCGCTCTACGAGACCGTGCAATTTCTGAAAGGCGAAATCACCATCCCGCCTGCCACGGTGGATAGAGAGAAGATCTTCCAGGTGCTGAACGACTTTCCCTTGGATATGCACGATGTGAAAGGGCAATTTCAGGTAAAGCGAGCTTTGGAAGTATCCGCAGCGGGAGGGCATAACCTCCTGATGATCGGGCCTCCCGGCAGTGGCAAAACCATGCTGGCCAGACGCGTACCTACCATCCTGCCAGAGCTTACTTTGGATGAAGCTCTGGAATCCACAAAGATCCATTCCGTAGCCGGTTTTTCCAAAGATTTTAAGAACGGAATCCTTACTACCAGAGCGTTTAGAAGCCCCCATCACACTATCAGCGATGTAGCACTCATCGGTGGTGGAGCCTTCCCCAAACCTGGAGAGGTAAGTCTTTCCCACAGAGGGGTTTTGTTCCTGGATGAACTGCCGGAATTCAAGCGCACTGTGCTGGAAGTCTTGCGTCAACCCCTGGAAGATGGGGTGGTTACCATCGCCAGAGCCACGACCAGCTTGACTTTCCCGGCTGAATTCATGCTTATCGCCTCGATGAATCCATGTCCCTGCGGCTATTTTGGCGCCAATATCCCAAATCACAAATGCACCTGTGAGGGTTTTGCGGTGGATCGCTATCGGAACCGCGTCTCGGGACCCCTTTTGGACAGGATCGATATCCATGTAGAAGTGCCGGCTGTGAACTACTCGGATTTGGCAGCCCTGCCTTCCGGGGATACCTCGGCCACGATCCGGCAAAGGGTGAATAAGGCCCGTGAGGTCCAGCACCACAGGTTTCAAGACCACGGCATCTTCAATAACAGCCAGATGAATAGCAAGATGATGCGCAAATTCTGCAAGATGGATGAGGCCAGCCATGCCTTGATGCAAAACGCGATCGACAAAATGGGCTATTCCGCCAGGGTCTTTGACCGCATCCTGAAGGTAGCGCGGACTATCGCAGATCTGGAAGGCCTGGCCGAGATCAATAGCGAACACATCTCAGAGGCCATCCAATACCGCACCCTGGACCGTAAATACTGGCACTGAATACTTTTAATACAGACAATAAACTGGAGGAACAATGTACAAATATGCAATCGCCCTCATGTGCGTGGGTCTACTCATGTTCACAGGAGCCTGCTGCAAAAACAAATGCGTCAAAACACCCGAAGCGAACTTTATCGCCGAATTGGATCACGAGATCAGTACTGCCAAATTTAGCTCGCAAAACAACTCTTTTGCCTTTGATTTCATGCATCAGGTAGGCGGCGAAGGGCAGAATCTACTCTTCTCGCCCTTCAGCATAAACGGTGCGATGGGCATGGCCTATACCGGTGCCAAAGGCAATACTGCCGCTGAAATGGCCAAAGTAATGGGCTACCCCTACAGCCCAGAGCAGCAACACTATAGCTTCGACAAATCCCGGCAATTGCTGGAAGCTGTGCAGGAACGCAAAAAAGCAGAGCTGCATATCGCCAACGCCATGTTCAGCGCTGATACCAACAAAGCCCGGCTGGTGCCAAACTATCTGCAAACCTTGCAAAAATCCTTTGGTAGCGAGCTCGTTTATCTGGATTTCTCGCAGGCCAAGAAAAGCGCCGACTTCATCAATGCCTGGGTGGAAAAGCAGACCCAGGATCGCATCAAAGACATTGTGAGCGAACAACAGATTGCCGAGAGCAGCGACGGCTTGGTGCTGGTAAACAGCATCTATTTCAAAGCAGCCTGGTTTACACCTTTCAGCCGCAAAAGTACTATGGAAGACAAGTTTTACACCACTTCCCAGCAGGAAAAGGACTCCTACATCATGATGCCCATGATGCAGCAAAAAGCGGACTTCCGCTATGCAGAACTTCCGGAAGGACAGATTCTTGAGCTGCCCTTTGAGGATTACGAACTCAGCATGGTCTTTATGCTGCCCAAGGACATCGATGCCGTCAGTAAAGGCCTGAACGAGGAGACCTGGCTCACCTGGATGAAACACCTGGATGAAGAACAAGAGGTAAAGGTATTCCTGCCTCGTTTCCGCTTGGAACAAAGCCTGGAGAAACTTCCGGAGACCTTCCTTGCGATGGGTATGCGTGATGCCTTCAACGCCGGAAAGGCAGATTTCACCGGCATTCTGGCCCCTGGAAAGGATAATATCTACATCTCGGATATCGTACACAAGGCTTTCCTGGAAGTACTGGAAGAAGGCACCGAAGCTGCAGCAGCTACTCAGATTGGCTTTGCCAAGACCTCTTTTGAGCCCCCCGTGCTCAATGTCCCCATCTTCCGTGCGGATAAACCCTTTCTCTGTATGATAGTTCACAAGGAAGACAATACCATCCTCTTTGCTGGTAAAGTGGTAAAACCAGTAGCCGCGAAGGAATAAAATCTTGGGCGTTAAACGATAAGCCTTAGACGTTAAACGTTAAACGTTAAAACGCTAAAACCAAAAAATAGGCGATCTGCATGCAGATTGCCTATCTCATTATTAGCAGGTAAATCTCTTAGATAACCTTGCCACTCAAGATATCTGCTTCGTTGCATTTGCAGATATTCACGTATTGCTTATCGGGGCGCCAGGTGCCATCAGTCTTACGATTTTGGACCAGTTTCACCCGTTTGACTTCAGTATTGCAAACCGGGCAGATTATCTTTCCTTCAGTATGTGCATCATGAGCCGTTTTGGCGGCGAAGCTTTTTACTTTTCCCATGTTTATATCCTCTTATTTATTGTGTTCTTTCTATGTACGCGCTGGTGCGGGTATCGATTTTGATCTTTTCTCCGGCTTCCACAAAGAAGGGAACCATCAGGCGCAGTCCAGTTTCCGTGTAGGCTACTTTTCCGCTGCCGGAGGCTGTATTACCTTTGACATTGGGCTCGCACTCAGCGATGGTCATCACTACAGTGGTGGGCAGTTCGATGCCGACGATAGTGCCATCGGGGGTGGAGGCTACTGTGATTTCCATATTCTCGGTCATCAACAGTTCCAGATCTCCTATGGCCGATTTGTCCACCGGCATTTGTTCGTAAGTATCGATATCCATCAGGACAAAGAAATCCCCATCGCGATACAGATACTCTTTTTTACTGCGTTCGATACGCACTTCATCAAAAGAATCACTTTCTCTGAAGGTGTTTTCGATCACCTTGTCGCTGCGGATATTCTTTAGTTTTGAACGCATAAAAGCGGGACCTTTACCTGGTTTTACATGTAGAAATTCTACCACTTCCCAGAGGTCGTCTTTAAAATTTATCACCATTCCATTACGGATATCAGCCATTGTAGCCATATTTAAGTCCTTATATTTAGTCTAAGTTACCATGATTTTACAAATGCACTTTTTGGCAAGGAATTTCTTGAGAGGACCACATGGGTAGTCGTGTGATGCGGGCGATCTGGCCCAGGGCAGACATTCTCCCATTTCTTATCATCAGCCAATTTTGTTCTTTTAGTTCTCCCACCTTGTCAGCTCAAGTATCCTATCTGCATAGCTTATGGTAGAGATGGCATAGAGATAAGAGGATTTATTCCACGGTATCTCCACGTCATCTCCACGACAGCCAATGGGCAAGGACAGTGCTGAGGTAGTAGATCTCAGCCTCAAGTCCTCTGGATCTGGGCTCAGGGCAATTGCAAAGTATAGCTGAGGCTGAGACCCAGGTTCCAATTAAAACCGGGCTGGGGGATATGGGCATAGATCTCATAGCGCTTGTTCTGGAGATTATTGAGCCCCAGATCCAGTATTGCTTCCAGGTTTTTATAGGGGTATTTGATGTAGCTGGCAAAGTTCACGAGGTCAAAGGAGGGCAGGCTGCCAGCGAGGTTATCCACAGTGCTATACTGCTCACCCACAAAGTTATAGCTCAGGCTCAAGCCATACAGCTTTTGAGAATATTCTGCCGCTATAGAGCCTTTATATTTGGGGGTATAAGGCAGGTATTTGTCGTAAGTGGAGCTGGGCTCTCCCTGGTCATTTTTGGAGAAATCCCGGGCCTGGGTGAGGGTAAGACCCGCATCCAGTTTCAGGGCTTTGAGAGGGAAAAAGCGAAAGGCAAATTCCCAGTTTGTGATCTTGGCGCGGCCTACGTTGAAGGGGCGCCAGCTGGAGCCATTCAGGAAGTATTGTCGCCATTGGATGAGCTGATCGATGTCGTTAAAATAGTAGGCAGCAGAGCTTTCGAACAGGGCATGCTTGAAATCCAGCCCCAAGTGATAGCCAAAGGAAGTTTCGCTGTTTAGCGGTTTATTCACCAGGCTCTGGCTATCGCCGATCCAGTGCATATCAAAATATGAGGGGAGGGAAAAAGCAGTGCCAATGCTGCCCTCAACTGTGATCTCGATGGGCAGGTAGAGAGTGTTTTGTTGCTCTACCCGCCAGGTGGTATGCTCCTCGCCCGTAGTCCAATCCTGACGCAGAGCCAGTGAACCGCGTGAACTGAGTGCGCCCAGCTCGATTCCTTTTTCAACGCGTCCACTCAGGGCAGCGTTCAGGTCTTGATAGTCTTGAATGTCAAAATGATAGCTGCCCGCTGGATGCGACTCATAGTCGTAATACACAGGCTGCAATTCTCCGGTCACTCCCAGATCAAAGCCTTTGAGGTTCAAGCTGAGTTTATTCTTGATCAGGGGATTATAATAGACTTGCCGGTAGTGATCGTAGGCCACAAAACTGCTGCTCTCAAGATTGGTGTAGGTGTTTTTCTTATGCTCCAGGGAGAGTGAAAGTTCATTGTTCAGAGCTTCGTGAACATAGACCTGGCTTAGTTTGGCAAAGAGATTCGCTCCGCTCTGCTCTGCGGCGTCATACAAGTCGGGAAAGCTGACCGGTCCGGGCAATTGCCGTAGGTAGGAATTATAGTTAAACAGACACTCCCAATAGTGCTTTTCTTTATGATACATACTCTTCAAAAAGAAATAATCCGCAGCTTTGCGGTTGTTCAAACGGGGATATTCAGCATCAGGCTCCCAGGAAGGCGAGTACTTAAAATCATTGCGGGCAGCATAATGCGAGTATTCTGCACTGACGCTGTAGCGGGAGCGGGCAACTGACGCCAGATAGCGTTGGGAATTCATCCCATAGCTTCCAAAATCTGTCTGCAGCTCAGCTTTGGCATGCTCCTTCGGGGTGGTGGTGATTATATTGATGATGCCGCCAATGGCAGAGGATCCGCCATATACGGAGGAAGAACCCTTGATGATCTCAATACTCTCGATCTGAGAGGCGGGAATGCGGGAGAAATCAAAGGGCTCTCCCGCAGAATTCACGGCCACGCCATCCAGTAAAACCAAAGTGTGGCGGCTGAGATTGCCCAGGATCGAAAGGCTCTGAAACTCACCTGTGAGCGGGATATCCGCGCTGGTGATGGACTGCTGTTTGAGCAAAAGATCAGCGGAGCTACCGCCAGACGAATTGGTATCTGGATAGATGATCTTTGCATCCAGGGCCGGGGCTGCGGCGCTCTGGTAGTGATCATAAACCCGAACGGTGTAGAAGGCCAGTGGATCTTCACTGAGGACGATGTTTTTCGGCAGATCTGGGGCGGGAATTTCACGGCTGTGGTAGCTGAGGCGAGAAAAGCGGAGCAGAGCAGCCTCGGTTTTGATGGTGAAATAGCCTTCGTTATCGCTGAAGACATACGCTTTGCCCCCTGGGCAGGGTTGCTGGATTCGATGCGTCTCGCGTCGATTTTCGCTATCGTCAGGCTCTTCGCATCCTTGCACCAAGACTCTTGCAATGGGTTTGCCCGCCTCATCCACCACTCGGGCGGAATACACTGCAGCGAGGATGAGGCCCGGCAGGCACAGGGATAGGATTAGCAGGTACAGGGCTTTGACACGCATCAGAACTCCTTGATTAGATTTATGAAGTCAGCATTTGTGCCATAAGGGGATTGGTCAAGAAAGTTCTTTGCCCAAAGATAGTTTCCCCTTAGTCAAGTGGGGATACGGGCCTTGCTTAGAGCGGCTGAAGCTTGCGGAAGATCTGCAGAGGAATTAGTTATTTTTACATAAAGCATTTGACAAAAAGAGAGTGACAGACAGTTTGGCATGATAGCTTCGAATTCCTCTAAATATCAAGAGGCTATGCATTCAGACCAGTAAGAAATAAGGATATAAATTAACAATGCGAACTTTTGAAATGATTATTCCCTACCTGAAGAAGAGTTACAAGACCATACTCGGTGGCATCCTCATGCTGATCCTGGTGGATGTGGTGCAGCTCATCACACCCAAGGTGATGCAATATGCCATAGACAGCATCCAGGCGCGCACTATAGACCAAGGTGGCTTGATTTGGATAGCTCTTTTAATCATAGTCTTGGCTTTTGCAGTGATGATTCTGAGGTTCTTTTGGCGGATGCTCATCATCGGAAACTCGCACAGGATCGAGCAGAGTCTGCGGCAGGATTTTTACAACCATCTGCTGAAGCTCTCGCAAAACTTCTTTAACAAGAGCAAAACCGGCGATCTGATGGCCTATGCCACCAATGACTTGAATGCGGTGCGCATGCTTCTGGGTATGGGACTGATCGCCTTCATGGATATCGTGCTCATGACGGTCGCGAGCTTCTCCTTTATGGTCTCCATCAATTTCAAGCTCACTCTTTTGGCGGTCATTCCGATGCCAATTTTGTCCATTACCATCGGCTATTTTGGAAAACGGATGCACAAGCGTTTTGCCAAGGTGCAGGCTGCCTTTGCGTCCATGAGCGGTAAGATTCAGGAGAGCATCTCCGGCATCCGCATCGTGAAAGCCTTTGGTCAGGAGAAAAGCGAATTGGATAAGATAGATGAAGTATCTCAGGTCTATGTGGATGAAAACATCTCCATGGCCAAGATCGCCGGCTTCTTCCATCCTTTCCAAGGCTTTATCATCTCTTGTTCGATGATTATCACCCTCTATTTTGGTGGCAGGGCTGCCATCCGGGGAGATATTACCATCGGTGGCTTTATCGCCTTTTTCCAATATCTGGGCATGCTGGTCTGGCCGATGATCGCCATCGGTTGGATCGTGGATATGTATCAACGGGGAACAGCTTCACTGAAGAGGCTCAACGAGATTTTTGTGATAGAGCCGGAAATCAATGATGATGAAGCCGATATGAGCATACAGAAGATCAATGGCAAGATTGAGATTAAGAACCTCAGCTTCCGCTATGGGGAGACTTTGCCGCTGATCTTCAAAGATATCTCCACCTGCATCGAAGAGGGAAAGACCCTGGCGATCGTGGGGCCCACGGGTTGCGGCAAGACCTCTCTGATCGAGCTTTTGGTGCGCATTTACAATCCCCCGCGGAACACCATATATGTCGATGACAGAGAAGTGCATCGCATTCCGCTGCAAGTCCTTCGGCGTGATATGGTCTTGGTGCCTCAGGATATCTTCCTGTTTTCCGATACCATCGCCAATAACATCCGGCTCGGCAATCCCGAGGCCAGTGATGAAGAAGTTTTCGAAGCAGCGCGTATCGCCAATGTATATGATGAAATCAACGAATTTGATCACAAATTTGAAACCGTGGTGGGAGAACGTGGAGTGACCCTTTCTGGCGGACAGAAACAGCGCGTGGCCATCTCTCGAGCACTGCTCACGAACCCTGAGGTCCTGATTTTGGACGACGCCCTCTCTGCTGTGGATACGAAGACCGAGAGCCAGATCCTGGAGCGCCTCATCAAAGACCGCCAGGAAAAGACCACCATCATCATCGCCCATCGCATCTCCTCTATCCAGCATGCAGACAGGATCATAGTGCTCACCGATGGTGTGATCAAAGAGCGGGGAAATCACGATTCCCTGATCCGCGCTGGCGGCATTTACCGTGCTCTGTATGAAAAACAGAGAATCCGGGCCCGGCTCGAAAGTGAGGAGGTGCCATCATGATGCACGGAGGAAGAGGCGGTGGAGCCTTTAGTTCTGATGATCTGAAGACCAGAATCTACGATCATCGTCTGTTTTCCAAGATGGCCTTCTATCTGAAGCCCTATCTGAAACTCGTAATTATCTCTTTTATCGTGCTGATGTCTGTGACGGCTGCAGAACTGGTTCTTCCCTTGATCGAGCGTTCTGCCATTGACGATCACATTGTCTCCGACAAATCCATCGCCGTCTTTGTGGATGAAGCCCGCTATCAGGATTTCATGCACCGAAACTCTTCTGTAAAGCTGACAGAATATGCGCATGATGGCACCCATTTTGTGGTGATCTCTGCTCGGGACCGCAATAAGCTGGACAAGCCGGAGCTGAAAAGCCTGGAAGAAGAAGGCATCATCAGCGGGAATACGGTATTTCTGGTAAATGATAACCCCAAAAACAGGGAGATCTTAAGCAAACATCTGATTTTGGATGAAAATCCCAAAGATGGCATTGCAGATCTGGCCGGGTATTTCTACATCGGCAAGGATAAGATAGCCGTGGCCCGGGATCAGATGCTGGAATTGCCCAGAATGGAGCGCCTGGAGGTCCGCAAGGATTCCTCAAAAGCGCTGCTCTATCTGGCTGCTATTTACTTCATCCTTATTTTGGTGAGCTTTATCGCCAGCTATATCATTGCGGTGATGACTACTGTCTTCTCCCAAAGAGCCATGAATGACCTCAGACACGATGTCTTTGCCCATCTGCAAAAGATGCCTACACAATACTTTGATAAAAACCCGGTGGGACGCCTGGTGACGCGGGTGACCAATGATATCCGCGCCATCGATGAGATGCTGGCCAGCGGGGTGATTTCGATAGTGCAGGACGTGATCCTGGTGATCGCGATCATCATACTGATGATGTTCCTGGATTGGCAATTGGCCCTGGTGAGCATGGCAATTTTGCCGCTCCTGATTTGGGTAATCGTCGTCTTCCGCAAAAAGACGCGGGTGATCTACCGCAGCGTGCGCAAGCTTTTGGCCCAGCTTAATTCCACTCTGGCCGAACACATTGCCGGGCAGAAGATCATTCAGCTTTTTAACCAATATACGCATAAAAGGGATGAATTTAGCGAGATCAATCACAATTATTTCCTCACTGCGATGAAGCAGCTGAGGCTCTTTGCCTTTTTCAGACCTATCATCCACGTGTCTTCACAGATCGCCGTGGCCGTAATCATCTGGTACGGTGGTGGACAGATCCTCAAAAACGTGATCACAGTGGGTCTGCTCATGGCCTTTACCCAGTATATCCGCAAGCTCTTCCAACCCATCAATGACTTCAGCGAGAAATTCAACGTCCTGCAAGCCGCATTGGCCGGGGCGGAGCGCATCTTTGACCTCATGGATGAAGAACCGGAAGACTACCGCGCGGAGCTGGCCACAAGCAGGAAACTCACAGGCGAGATCGAATTCCAAAACCTCTGGATGGCATATAATGAAGAAGAATGGGTGCTGAGGGATATCAATTTCCACATCCGTCCCGGAGAAAAAGTAGCCCTGGTGGGACACACTGGCAGCGGTAAGACCTCCATCGTGAACCTGATTTTGGGCATGTACCCTTACCAAAAGGGACGCATTCTGGTGGATGGCAAAGACCTGCATAGCTATGCCCTCAGCGATATTCGCGACAATGTAGGCATCGTGCAGCAGGATGTCTTCATCTTCAGCGGCAATATCAGCGAGAATATAGCCCTGAATAATACCCAACTCACCCGGGACGAGATCAAAGAGATGGCAGTGCATGTGAATGCCGATAAGTTCATCCAACATCTGCCTGGGAAATACGACGAACCTGTGATGGAGCGCGGTGCCACTCTTTCCACCGGACAAAGACAGCTCATCGCCTTTGCCAGAGTGCTGGCTTACAATCCCTCCATCTTTATCCTGGATGAAGCCACCAGTAATATCGATACCGAGACCGAGATCCTGATCCAGGACGCTTTGGAGAAGATCATCAAAGGCCGCACCTCGATCATCATCGCGCATAGGCTCTCCACCATCCAGCATGTGGATCGCATCATCGTGTTGCACAAAGGCAGGATCGTGGAAGAAGGCTCGCACTTTGATCTCTTGGATAAGAAAGGACTGTACTACGATTTATATAGGCTGCAATACACCTAAAGCTAATTGACAATTGAGAATTCAGAATTGAGAATATTGGGGCGGACTTTGTTCCGCCCCAACCGTTTCATTTTAGCGCAGGGCACTTTATGTAGCGCAGGACGCCGTTCCTGCGAAAGAGTGAAGATTATATTCGCTACCGTTCCGCAGGAACAGCGTCCTGCGCTACCAGCCTGAGCCTTCCATTTGATTTTAACATGTCTCGAGTTCAAGACGAATCAAAAGCGTGATCAAGGCAAAGGGACGCCCTTAAGCTTCATGGCGTAATCGAAGCGACCTGCTGCTGCCCAAGAGGGGAAGATATTAGAACAATTCACCAATCGCGAGCCCAAATATCCCCTGATAAAGGGCTTGGTAAACCCCAGTTTTAGCCCAACTTTACCACTTTGAGTAGTTATATAGCTGTCCCGCAAGGACTTCAATTTTTCGTGGGGACTACATTTTCCAATCTTTCACAGGTTTTATAGTTGGATTCGGGCTCATGTTCAAAGCC
>JAJBAY010000095.1 GCA_020532515.1 Candidatus Cloacimonadota bacterium
GGTGAATTGATCATTATTTACGGTGACTACGATGTGGATGGCACCACCTCCACCGCCCTGCTCTATCTGGGGCTCAAGCGCATCGGTGCCAATATAGGTTTTTATATCCCGCACCGGATGATCGATGGCTACGGGCTATCGCTCAGCAGTCTGGAACAGATCAAGAAAGATGGTTGCAGCCTGATCATCAGTGTGGATTGCGGGGTAAACGCCCTGGATGAAATCCGCGCTATCCGAGACCTGGGCATGGATATCATCATCACAGATCATCACAATCCCAAGGCGGAATTGCCGCCGGCTTTGGCTACGATCAATCCAAAATTGCTGAATTGCAGCTATCCTTTCCCGCATCTGGCGGGAGTGGGAGTGGCCTACAAACTGCTGATGGCCATCTATCAGAAATTGGGCATAGACAGCAGCGAAAACGTGCTGAAATATATGGATTTAGTAGCAGTGGGCACCATCGCAGATATCGTTCCGCTGGTGGGAGAAAACCGCATCTTTGCCTCCATCGGCCTGCAACATCTGATCGAGAAAAAGAACCTGGGGCTCAATGCCCTGATCCAGCTTTGTGGGCTGAACCAGAAGACTTTGGACACCACCGATATCGTCTTTGGCCTCGCCCCCCGCATCAATGCCGCTGGCAGAATGGGCTCTGCGGAGATGGCAGTGAATCTGCTCATTTCCACAGACGAAGTTCAGAGCGCCGAACTGGCTGAGATGATCGAACGCGACAATTCTCTGCGGCAACAGGAGGATCAGAAGACCTTCTACGAAGCTTGCGAGATCATCGAAAAGAAATACAAGAACATGGCAGAAACACCATGCATAGTAATCTCTTCGGACAATTGGCACCAGGGCATAATCGGCATCGTGGCCTCCAAGCTGGTGGAAAAATACTACCGGCCGGTGGTGATGATCTCCTTCAAAGACGGCTTTGGCAGCGGTTCCGGACGCTCTGTGGCCGATTTTGACCTCTTTTCCGCCTTGCAGCATACAGAGCACAATCTGCACAGCTTTGGCGGGCACAAATACGCCGTGGGCCTCACCATCTATGAAGAATATATCGACCGCTTTGAGAACGAACTGGCCCGCTATGTGGCGGATCATCTGAAGCTGGATCAGATTCAGCCTCCTCTGGTCATAGACCACGAGCTCGAGCTTTACGACATCAACGAATATCTTTTGGATGCCATCGAACTCTTTGCACCCTTCGGACCGGAAAACTTGCGCCCCACCTTCATGAGCAGAGAAGTCACAGTGGCAAATTATCCTTATAACGTAGGTCGAAACCACCTGAAACTCAAGGTGGTCAAAAATGGAGTCTCGCTGGATCTCATCGGCTACAATCTGGGAGATTACCTCACCTTACTGAAGAAAAACAGCGTGATCAACATCGCTTACACCCTGGAATACAACCGCTTTGGCAACAAAGCCTCGATCCAGGGAAAACTCAAAGATTTACAAATCATAGGAGTCTGAACCATGAAAAGAACTTTCCTGCTTTTGTCCGTTTTGCTGATCCTGATCAGCGCCTGCTCCTCGAACAAAAAAAACCCACCCATGGAGATTGCGACCTTCAGCCTTTTTGATACCGTCTCTTTTCCAGAGACCATCTCAAAAGCCTGCTACCACCCCAGCTCCAAAACCATCTATGCCATGGAAGCCAATACGCACCGCATCCTGATCTGGAAAGGTGATAAACGGGTAAATGCGATCGGTGGCTTGGGCACCGGAAATACCAACTTCCAGAGCCTCAGCGATTTTGCCATGGGCACGGATGGCAGCATCTATGCTCTGGATGCTGCCGCCAAGGTGATCAAACGCTTTAATGCCGATGGCAAGTACATCAATAGAGTCCAGCTGGATTATGTGCAGCAGCCCACCAAGCTCGCCCTGGGTTCAGAGCAAAACGTCTATGTCTTTGATGCGGCAAGCTCTGAGATCATCGCCTACGACCTGCTTGATTCATCCGAGCTCTACCGCTTTGGCCGCTTCCAAGTGCAGAAGGTGGATCAGCTTTTTGCGAATCGCGATTTTGTGGTGGCCTACGACGCAGCCCAAGACCAAAGCGCCCTTTTCTCCAGTCTGGGACAGCATATCTCAAACCAAACCGGGCAAATCGTGTATGATACCTATAACAACGCCATCAGCCTCTCCAATGAAGCTTTGGTCAGCAATATGAGTGCCGCCTGGCTGCCTCTGAGCGGAAAAGCTGAAAGTGTGACTATATTCCGGGACATCCTGGCGATCGTGGTGGATCATCAGGTCAGACTCTTGAAATTGGATTATGTTCCGGTTCGTTAAAAACTACTACCTCATAGCGCTTGCGGCACTGCTGCTCAGCTTGTCCCGGCTGCCTTTGTATCTGGGCTGGCTGGTGTTTTTTGCTTTTGTGCCGTTGCTAAGCCATATTGAGCGCAGAGAACATAAAGCAGGCGAGTGGATTTTCAGCGCTTTGCTCTTTGCTTTCATTCAGATTGCGCTGGTCTTTTATTGGATCGGCTCGGTCACCTTTGGTGGACTTGTAGGCATCTGGCTGCTCTTTGCGCTGTTTTACTTCATAGCTTTTGTGCTTCTGCAAAGAATCTGGTATCGCCTGCCTTCGCTCAGGATGCCTGCCTTTGTCAGCATCTTCATCAGCTTTGAATTCTTGCAGAATTTCTCCCAGATCCGCTTTCCCTGGTGGAATATCGGCTATGCGCTTTCGAGCTTTCTAGCGCTCCTGCAAGCTCTGGATATAGGCGGGATGAGCCTTTTGGCGCTCCTGATCCTCTCCCTGAATTACCTGTTTTTCAGAGTTTTACAAAGGGATCGCCGCGCCTGGATCGGCATCGGGATCATCTTCATAGTCTGGTATGCTTACGGCAATTACCGGCTTTTGACTCTGCCCCTCACCGAAGAAGATGTCCCCATCGCCGTGATGCAGCCTTCCATCAAAGCAGACGACAAATGGGATGATATGAAATACCCGCAGATACTCGCCCGCTACGCTGAGCTCTGCGAGAAAGCCTCGGCCATTGGCAAAGAGCTCATCATCTTCCCGGAAGCCGCCATACCCAGCTACCTGCTTTTGGACAGCATGGTCAGAGCCGATCTGAATACACTGATTCAAGACCATCAAATAGACATCTTTACGGGCTTTCCCCATGCCGAAAGGGCTCCCGCGGACTATCCCGTGCCATATTATTCCTACAATGCTGCTTCGCTGTTTACTAAAGATGGCGGGCATCAGGATCTGTACTACAAAAACATCCTCGTACCCGTGGGCGAACGCATGTTGTGGCTGGAACATTTCCCCTTCCTCTGGAAGCTGGAATTTGGTCAGGCAAATTGGGAATTCGGCACCGAGATCCCTCGCTATCATTATCGCGGAAAGAACTTTTCCCCCTCCATCTGCTATGAGCTCGCCTTCCCACACTTTTTTCAACGTGCCAATTTTAATGATGGCAAGGGTGGCCACAGCAAAGCAGATTTTCACGTCAATATCACCAATGACGCCTGGTTTGGCACCTCCTATGGCCCCTGGTTGCATGGCATTATGGCAAAGTACCGGGCCATAGAATCCCGCATCCAGGTTTACCGCAGTGCCAATACCGGCATCTCAATGATCGTAGACCCCAAGGGGCAAATCCTGGCTTCCACCAAGCTTTTTGAGATCTGCAATATCAGCGCTCCGCTCTACACCTGCGCAGCGCGTCCGCTTTACACCAGGATCTACCGGTATCCATGGGGCATCGTGGCCATCATGATCCTGCTGGCAATCCTTAGCTTTTTAACCCCCAGGAGAGTAGAGTGACAAAGCATTACTATAGCATAGGTGAGGTGAGTAATCTCTTGGAGGTCGAGCCTCACGTCCTGCGTTATTGGGAGAGTGAAATCCCCATGATCCGCCCCAAACGAAGCGGACATCAGAGACGCTACACCCTGCAGCAGATTGAGACCCTGAAAAGGATCAAGGATCTGCTGTATAATCAGCGCTTTACCATCGAAGGAGCCAGGCAAAAGCTGAAGCAGGACAAAAGCGTGACCCAGGAAGCCCGTGCCGAAGCCATCGCCAAACAAAAGCTCAAGGTGGATGCCGCCATGCCGGCCATCGCTACAGAGCTCAAGGAATTGCGCGACCAGCTCGTGCGCCTCAAACAAGAATGCAAGAAAATCACAGGACATAAATAATGGAATTTCAAAAGATTATCCTTTCACTACAAGAGTATTGGCTGAAGGAAGGCTGCACCCTGATTCAGCCTTACGACATCGAAATGGGAGCTGGAACCTTTCATCCGTCCACCTTTTTTGGAGCTTTGGGCCCCAAACCGACGGCCATCGCCTATCCACAAGCCTGCCGACGTCCCAAAGACGGACGATACGGTGAGAACCCCAACCGCTTTCAGCACTATTACCAATTTCAGGTGATCATCAAGCCCTGCCCCAAAGACATTCAAGATCTTTATCTGAAGAGCCTTACCGCCATCGGAGTGCAGATCGACCAGCACGATATCCGCTTTGTGGAAGACGACTGGGAATCTCCCACTTTGGGGGCTTGGGGACTGGGCTGGGAAGTCTGGCTGGATGGCATGGAGATCTCGCAATTTACCTATTTTCAGCAAGTTGGCAGCGTGGACGTCTTCCCCATCTGTGTGGAGCTGACCTATGGCCTGGAACGCCTGGCCATGTATATCCAGGATGTGGCGGATTATCGCCAGCTCAGCTATAGCAAGACCAGCTCTTATGCGCAGCTTTATTTTGATCGGGAAGTGGAATATTCGGCCTATAATTTTGAGCATGCCGATACCGCCTTACTCTTTCAGCTTTTTGCCCAATACGAGGGCGAAAGCCAAAAACTGATCAAACAAGGCCTGGTCTATCCTGCCTATGACATGCTGCTGAAAAGCTCGCATACCTTCAATCTTTTGGACGCCCGCGGAGTAATCAGCGTTACCGAGCGCGCCGCCTATATCGGCAAGATCCGTAACCTTGCCAAAGCCTGCGCTACGAAATACATCGAAAAATACACTAAGGAGGAGAAATGAATCATCCCTATTCTGGACTGCTGAGGAGCCTGGATTCTGTATCCGAACACCTAATGCAGGTATATGTATATCAAGATCTTACCGGCTATTATTCGGCGGTGGTTATTCTGGATAAAGACCCCGAAAACTGGCTGACAGCCTTTGCCCCTCTGGCCAAATACGTGCACAAACACAAGCTCAATCTGCCCCTCATCATCAACAAACGTTTTATCAAATACTCTCTGGATTCATATCCTCTGGAATTCATCAATATCATCAGCTCGCAAGGTGTGAATCTGCTCTTGAAAGAAGATCTGCTCAGTGAACTGGGTATTCTTCCTTCGGATGTGAGACTCCAGATGGAAAAGGAATTCAAGAGCAAGTGGCTACTCACCCGTCAGGTACTCCTGGAAGGCAAGCTCAGCGCACGTAATCTGCGTGAAACCCTGCATCTTTCGATCCGCTCTTTGATTCCGGCCTTGAAAGGCTTTTTCTTTTTGGCCAGACATCCCTATCCGCAGAGCTTGGAAGACCTCTTTGAACAGGCCACTCTGATCAGCAAGATCGATATCAATGCGCTAAATATCTGGCTCAAACAGAGCAGCCATGAACTCGCTGATGCAGAGCGGTATCTATCTATATTGCAAAAGCTTATGGAGATCACTGAGACCTATCCCCTCGAGCCATGATCCAGAGTAAATTCCACCTTTCAGATCCCGCCAGTCCGCTCTTGGCATTGGCCATTCACAATGGACATCGTCTGCCGGAGGGACTTCTGCCCTACACAGAGATCTCCGCGGAAGACCGCTTTCGCGAAGAAGACCCCCACACCGGCAGCATCGCTCAGCACTATGCCAACCACATCGTGCTGGAGACCAGCCGTTTCGCTGTGGATCTGAACCGCCGCCCCGACAAAGCCGTATATCAAAACCCTGAAGATGCCTGGGGACTTACCGTCCGAAACGGTGTAGTCCCACATAGTCTTTTGGCGGGTTTGAGATATAGTTATCAAAGTTGGTATGCCACTTTGCAATATCAGATTGACCGCATGCTTTGTCAACATCCTGTGGTAGTGGTGCTTGATCTTCATAGCTACAACCATCGCCGTGGTGGCCCCGATGCAGAGCCTGACCCTCAGGAGAAAAATCCGGATATCATCCTGGGCCGCAGCAATATGTCAGAGGATTATTATCCCCTTATAGAAGATCTGCGCCTGCGCCTGGATGGACAGGACCTCGCTGGCCGCAGCCTGGATGTGCGTTGTGATGTGAAATTCCCGGGTGGCCAGCTTCCCCGCTTTCTGAATGAGCGTTACGACGGCAAAGTGATCTGTGTGGCAGTGGAATTTAAGAAAATCTTCATGGACGAACACAGCGGAGTGCTGAATCCTGCGCTCCTGCGCTTCTTGAGCCAGATTTTCCTAAAGCACAGCCTGGCCTGGGTCAACGAGAACCTGAAGATCACAACTGCCCGCTAAAGCTCTGGAAACCATCCAATAAGCAGCATCTTCGCCCCAGACACCAGCACTTGCCACAAACCCGCCGCCCCGGCCACCTCGCGCTGCAGCCTTAAACTTGCTTTTCATTCGTCTTCGACTCGAAGACAAATTAGAGACAAGTCCAAGGGAAAGGCATGGCATTAAGGTCTATGCCTTATAGATATTGCTAAGACTCGATACATGATTATTATGTCTTATGAAGCCCAAACTAGTGATCTTCCACAGGGAAGAAATTCCAGTTGACAAAAGATCACACTATCCAAAAAGTTGGATCAACAAGAAAAAAGAGGAGAGAATAATGATAGTTTTACGTCAAGTCTGGCATTGTGCCATCTGCGGAAACGTAGTAGAAGCGGTCTTTGGGGGCGAGGGTGAATTGGTTTGCTGCGGCCAACCGATGGACCTTCTGCCAGAACAGTCCCACGACGCCGCTACAGAAAAACACGTCCCTGTCGTCACCGATCTGGGAAATTCCATCAAAGTCGTAGTTGGTTCCGTGCCTCATCCGATGCTTGAAAAGCACTATATCGCATTTATTGAAGTGCTTACCGAGAAGAAAGTATATCGTCATGAACTCAAAGCTGGAGATGCTCCTGAAGCAGAATTCCCAGTCAAAATGTCTGAAGTAAAATCAGTACGCGAGTACTGCAATATCCACGGTTTGTGGAAAGCCTAAGGCTGTAGCCAAGGAGGAATGAGTGGCTTTTAAAGACACAAGAACATCAGAAAACCTATTGAAATCATTTGCCGGGGAAAGTCAGGCCAGAATGCGCTATGAATACGCTGCCAAAACCGCCAAAAAAGCTGGATTTGTACAGATCTCCGACATATTTATGGAGACCGCGCTCAACGAAAAAGAGCACGCCAAGGTCTTCTTCCGTCATCTGCTGAAAAACGGCATGGAAGGCGAAGCTATCAGCATCACAGCCTCCTATCCAGTGGGCTGGAGCGAAACCGATGGCGCCACACTGAAGAACCTGAAATATGCCGCCGATGGAGAAAAGGAAGAATGGACAGAGCTGTATCCCATGTTTGCCGACATCGCTGAGGAAGAGGGCTATAAAGAAATC